>NZ_JAYSBG010000069.1:0-12493 GCF_041915505.1 Rhodoblastus sp.
CGCTGCAATCTGGCTTGCGCGGGCTGCGGCAAGATCGACTATCCCGACAAGATCCTGAACCAACGCCTGCCTTACGAAGACTGCATGCAGTCGATCGACGAATGCGGCGCGCCGGTGGTGGTGATCGCCGGCGGCGAGCCCTTGCTGCATAAGGAGATCGGCAAGATCGTGCGCGGGGCGCTGGATCGCGGCAAATTCGTCACTTTGTGCACCAACGCCTTGCTGCTCGAAAAGAAAATGGGCGAGTTCGAACCCTCGCAGGCGTTCAATTTCTCGGTCCATCTCGACGGCGACCGCGAGATGCACGACAAATCCGTCTGCCAGCAGGGCGTCTACGACCGCGCCGTTTCGGCCATCAAAGCCGCCCGTGCAAAAGGCTTTCGCGTCACCATCAATTGCACCTTGTTCAATGACGCCGACCCCGAGCGCGTCGCCAATTTCCTGGACACGCTCAAGGAGATGGGCGTGGACAGCGCGACGGTTTCGCCGGGCTATGCCTATGAGCGCGCCCCGGACCAGGAGCATTTCCTGAACCGGAACAAGACCAAGGAATTGTTCCGCGGCATTTTCCGCCGCGGGAACAAGGGCCGTAAATGGGCCTTCTTCCAGTCGTCGCTGTTCCTCGATTTCCTGGCCGGCAACCAGACCTATCATTGCACGCCCTGGGGCAATCCGCTGCGCACCGTATTCGGCTGGCAGCGCCCGTGCTATCTGCTCAACGAGGGCTACGCCAAGACCTTCAAGGAGCTGATGGAGACCACCGACTGGGACTCCTATGGCGTCGGCAATTACGAGAAATGCGCCGATTGCATGGTCCATTGCGGCTTCGAGGCGAGCGCGGTCAACCACGCTTTCAAGAATCCGCTCGCGGCGCTGAAAGTGGCTTTGTTCGGCATCGAGACCGAAGGCCCCTTCGCGCCCGACATCGCGCTCGACAAGCAGCGCCCGGCCGAATTTGGCTACAAGGCGCAGGTGGAGCAGCAGCTAAACCAGATCGTCGAAGCCGAAAAGGCCCCCAAGCAGGCGACGGCTGCCGAGTAAGGCCGTCATCCCGGCCCTGGCGTCGAAGGCGGTGCGGATCAGCCCGCCAAGCTGGCCGGGGCTGCGGGCGAGCGCGGCCAACACCGCCAGCACGTCGGCCGAGCCGTCGGGCCTGAAGCCCGCCATAGCGGCCGGCGGAATGGCGCGGCGCTGCGGATCGGCCACCGCGCGCAGCACCGCGAAGGGCAGCCCGTAAGCATTGGCGAAACGCGCGGCGCCGTGGGATTCCATATCCACCGCGAAAGCGCCGTGATCCTTGTGCAGCCGCCGTTTGTGCTCCGGGGTCAGGATCGGCTGGTCGACGCCGAGCAGCGCGCCGCCATGGGCCTGCGGCAAGACGCGCGAGAGACGGCTGGTCCAGCCGGCGTGACAGGGGTAAGCCTTGAGGCCGGCGTGAACCGCATGGGGCAGCAGCAGGTCGCCGGGCTGCAAATGCGGCGCGAGCGCTCCGGCCACGCCGAAACTGAGCACGCCATGCAGGGGCCGCCCTTCACCCCGCGCGGTGCGATGGACCCGCGCGAGGCCGGCCTCGACCTGCGCCGCCGAGCCGCCGCCGATAATGGTCAGATCAGGCCCGGCGTCGGCGATGCGCGCCTCGGATTTCATGCCGACCACAATCGCGATGCGCGGAGGGGCCGGCTCGCCGCCGCGGCCGCGCCGCGCCTTTTGCGCTGGCGCCTGATCGTAAGTCCGCGAAAAGCCCAATCCGCTCGCCCCTGCGAAACGCCCGGCCGACAAAACACACGCTCCGGGACCGGCAAGCCCCCGGAAACGCCCTGAGCCTATCCGCTTAGGCCAAGAACGCCTCGAGTCAACTCCTAATCGAGAGTCGATTGACCGAAAGGCCGCCGATCCGCGGCGTCCGCTCGAGACAAAGCAGGAATTGCGCCAGGAAGATCAAGAGGACGCCCGAGTATGAGCGGCTGGCGCGGGCATTCTGCGCCCAGCCCCCGAATATCGCCCCCAGGGCTGGGCGATGATCGCCTCGGGGATGAGTTCCCGGAGGCCTCGGCCAAAGAAAATCGCGCCCATTCGGGCGCGATCATCATCGTGCGGCAGGCGCGTGAGGCGCCGCGCGGATCAGCGCCAGCCGCAGACGCGGCGCGGCCCCCACGGGGTCGAACGCCACCAGCACACCCAGCGGCGGCCCCAACCGCCATGCGGGGGCGGACCACGCCACGCGCCGGGCGGGGGCGGAGGGGGACGATGCCAGCCGCCGGACGGAGGCGGACGATGCCAGCCGGGAGGCGGCGGCGCCCATTGCGCCTCGGCCACGCCGGCTCCGAAAGCGGAAGCGGCGATCATGACGGCGCCCAACAATTTGAAGGCGCCGCGGCGAGTCGGTTTTTCCGTCGAGCGATCTCCCGGAAAGGCGGCGTCCCATGACCGGGGCGCGCCGCGTGAGTCGCGCGAAGCTAGCACAAGCTGAGCTTCAGAAGCCCGTGCTCAAAGTCACATCGACGGCCGCCGCGGCGCGACGGCCGGAACGGATCGCGCCCTCGATGGTGGCGGGCAAGCTGGTCCGGGTCCAATCGCCGGCCAGAAAAACATTGCGCCATTGCGTCTCCACGCCCGGGCGCAGCGCGTCCTGCTGCGGCGTGGCGGCGAAAGTGGCGCGCTTTTCCTTGATGATCTGCCAGGCCGGCAGCGGCGCGGAAAAACCGGCGACCGCCTGCACCTCCGCCCAGACCGTCGCGGCCAGCTCCTCGCGCGGCGTGGCGAGAAAGCGCTCGGCGGCGCTGATCGTGACCGACAGCCGGTCCGAGAAGCCGAACAGCCATTCGCTCGCGCCGCCGATCACGCCGGTCAACAAGGGCAGGCTCTTGGGCGCCGGATAAGCGAAATGGGCGTTCACAATGGCGCGGAATTCATCCGGCGCCGTGAGGCCCGGCAGCAGCGCCGTCGCGACCGGCGCGGTGACGGCCAGCACCACGCGGTCCTCTTCGGCGAGCGTCACGATGTCCTCGCCGAAATCCAGCGCCGTCGCGCGGCCTTCGGCGAATTGAATGGCGCGCAATTTCGCGCCGAAGCGCACGTCCGCGCCACGGTTGCGCAAGAACTCCAGCGCCGGATCGACGAAGGCGGCGGACAAGCCTTCCACCGCCACCAGCGGACGGCAGGCCGCCCCGCCTTCGGCAAAAGTCTCGCGCACGATGGCGCCGGCGAGCGCGGCCGACGCCTCGGCGGGATCGGTGTTCAAGGCCGAAACGAACAAGGGATCCCAGAGATCGCGCGCGATCCCGCCCGTTCCGAGAAACGGCCGCAGAAGCTGATCGGGCTTGGCGAACAGCAGCTTGACCAGAGCCAGATAATCCAGCCCCGCCGTATTCGGGACGCGACGATCCGGAACGAGAATCCACCACGGCAATTTTCCGGCGTTCGGCCGCAGGGTCCAGCGCCGGTTGCGCGCCAGATCGCAGAAATCGAACGCCGCCTCGTCGGGCCCGGCCAGTTTGTCGGCGCCCCCGATCTTGTTGGCATAGGCCAGAGCGGCGTGATTGCCCGACAGCAACAGGTGATTGCCGTTGTCGATGGTCATGCCCAGCGCAGAGTCGAAATAAGAGCGGCAACGCCCGCCAGCCTGCGGCGCGGCCTCATAGAGCGAAACCTGCCAGCCGCCGCTCAATTCGACCGCGGCGGACAGGCCGGCGAGGCCGGCCCCGATGACGTGAACGCGCGCCATATCAGAAAAATCCGTAAAGCAGGATCGCGCCGATCAGCGCCAGTTTCGGCGTCGCGATCCTTTCGCGGGGCTTCCGGAAGCCGCGCGCGTCGAGCCGGCGCCAGATCGCGCCATAAGCCAGGCTCATGATTTTCGGCGCGCGAATGAGATCGCGCTTCTGGCGGGCCATGATGGCGTCGGCCTTGTCGAAATGTTCCTTCGCCTGCGCCAGCAAGGGCCGGCAGACGGCGTCGAGATCGTCCATGGCCGCGACCTTCGCCGGCGTCGGCTCGGCGACGCCCGCCGCCGCGAGATTTTCACGCGGTAGGTAAAGCCGGCCGATGCCGGCGTCCTCGTCGATGTCGCGCAGGATATTGGTGAGCTGCAAGGCGCGCCCGAGATGATGAGCGAGGTCGATCCCGTCCTGCTCCGGCAGGCCGAACACCCGCACCGAAAGACGGCCGACCGCGCTCGCCACGCGGTCGCAATAAAGATCGAGCGTGGCGGCGTCGGGCGCGACAATGTCGGACTCGACATCCATTTCCATGCCGTCGATCACGGCAAGAAAATCCGCCTGTTCGAAGCCAAACCGGCGCAAGGAATCGATGAGTCCGGCGGCGAGCCCGGCGTGGCCGCCGTCGTAAAGCGCGTCGATGTCGCGCCGCCAGGCGTCGAGGCCGGCCTTTTTGGTCGCCTTGTCGCCGCCCTCGTCGGCGATGTCGTCCACCGCGCGGCAGAAGGAATAGATTTCGAACATGGCGCCGCGCTTCTCGCGCGGCAGGATCGCCATGGCCCGATAGAACGAGCTTTTGCGGGCGCGGGTGCGGGCCAGCTCCGCCTCTTCCTGCAGCGTGGCGGTCATGCCGCCCTCCGCGTCAGGCGCGAAAACGCCTCGCCCGCCGCGGCGAAAGCCGCGCCGGACAAAGCTTGGCTCTTGCTCAGTTTCACGGTTTCGCTCAGCGGGTCGCGCGCGATCAGCAGATCGACGATGCTGAAGGCGTGGCGCGTCACCACCGCGATTTCCATGCCGAGCCGCAGATCGGCGATGCGATGGGGCAGGCTTTGGCCGGCTTCGAGCAGCGCGCGATTGCGGAGGGCGAGGCCGCGCAAACAGGCCCGCAAGGCCGGGCTCGCCTTGTCCGCGCCAAGCTCCTCCACCCGCGCGCCCGCCGCCTGAAGCGCATCGCGCGGGACATAGACGCGATCGATCGCGCGGAAATCCTTGCCGCAATCCTGCAGATGGTTGTTGATCTGCAAGGCGGCGCAAATGGCGTCGGAAGCGGGCCAGAGATCACTGCTCTCGCCGTGGACGTCGAGCAGGAAACGGCCGACCGGCATGGCCGAAAGCCGGCAATAATCGATCAGCTCGTCCCAGTTTTCATAGCGGCTCTTGTCGACGTCGCGGCGGAAGGCGTCGAGCAGGTCGCGGGCGTGGTCGTCGGTCAGGCCACGCTCGGCGAGTTTAGCGCGCAACCGCACACCCAAAGGTTCGGCGTCGCTTTCGCCGATCAGGCTCTGGTCGAGCTGGTCGAGCAAAGCGTGCTTCTGCTCCGGCGGCAGGCTCGGATGATCGGCCACATCGTCGCCGGCGCGCACGAAATCGTAGAAGGCGAGAATGACCGGGCGCAAAGGCGCGGCGATCAGCAGCGAGGCGACCGGGAAATTCTCGTCGCCGCCGCTCTTGCCCGAGCGCAGGCTTTCCGCCGTGACCGGCGCGGGTTTCGAAGCGCCCGATTTCGAAGCGCTGGATGCGGCGCTCATGGAGTCTCCGTCCCGATGGGCTTGCGCGCCGCGCGCGCCGAATTGATGAAATGCGCCTGCGCGCGGCCTTTCCACATGCCGCCGCGCCCGCGCTTATATTGCAGGGCTGAATCGAGCGTATAGACCATATAAGGCGCCGCGATAAGCGGCAAAGTCAGCGCGCGCCAGCGCGGCAGATCGTAAAAGCGCTGGATCGGCGCGAAGCTGACGCTCATCAGCGCATAGGCCGCCATGCCGCACAGGCCCGCGAGGCCGGGCGCGAAAAAGGCGAGCAGGACCGGCGCGAAAAAAGTCAGCGCAAGGCCGGCCGTCACAGCCGCGAGCAGCAGCGGCGAGAAGCGCAATTGCGCATAAGCCGAGCGCGACACCATCCGGCCGATATCGGCGAAATGCGGATAAGGCCGCAGCGACCGCACCCGCTGCGACAGGCCGAGCCAGATCGGCCTGTCGCTTTTCATCCGCGCGCCGAGCGCGCAATCGTCGATCAGGGCGTCAGCGATGGACTCGATCCCGCCGGCCTGTTCCAGCCGGTCGGCGCGCGCCAGCATGCAATTGCCGGCGGCGGCCGCAATGGCGCGGCGTGGATCGGACACCCAGCGGAACGGGTAGAGCATCTGGAAGAAATAAGTGAAGGCCGGGATCAGCCATTGTTCGGCGGCGCTGCGGCAGCGCCAGGTCGCCATCAGCGAGACGAGGCCATAGCCGCCCTGCTCCGCCCGCGCGATCAGATGGCGCAGATTGTCGGGGACATGGGCCACATCGGCGTCGGTCAGCAGGAGATAATCCGGCGCGAAATTTTTCCGCGCCGCCGCCACGCCCTGCGCCATCGCCCAGACCTTGCCGGTCCAGCCCTCGGGCAGCGGCGCGCCTGGGACGATGGTCAGGCTCTCGGCCCGCCCCGCAGCGGCGGCGCAGTCCCGCGCGACATCCGCCGTGCCGTCGCCACTGTGGTCGTCGACCAGGACCACGTGAAAGGCGCCGGGATAATCCTGGGCCAGCAGCGAAGCGAGGCTTGCGGCGATCACGGCGGCCTCGTCGCGCGCGGGAACCACGGCCGCGACGCTCGGCCATTGGGTGGGAAACGGCGGGTGGCTCAGGTCGTCCCGGTCGAGGCAGCGCCAGAAGCCGCCGCGCGCGAAAACCAGCACCAGCCAGATCGCCAAAACCAGCAGACCGAGTTCAAGCCAGAGAGCGTCTGCGCTCAAGCGATCATGCCCCGTTCCCGGAACCAGTCCACGGCGTCGGCCAGAGCCTGCCCATAGGGCCGCGCTTGATAGCCGAGTTCGCGCTCGGCCTTGGCGGAGGAAAAATACATGCGATATTTCGCCATGCGCAAAGCGTCGGCGGTGATGAAGGGCTCCTTGCGCGTCACCCGCGCCACCGCCTCGGCGGCGTAGGCCAGCGGGAACAAAGGCCGGCGCGGCACTTTCAGCCGTGGCGGCGCCCGCCCGACGAGGCCCGCGATTTCGGTCAGCATCTGGCCGAGCGGCGCGTCCTGGCCGCCGAGAATGTAACGCTCGCCGATCCGGCCACGATCCATGGCGGCGAGATGGCCGGCGGCGACATCGTCGACATGGACCAGATTGAGTCCGGTGTCGACATAGCCCGGCATCTTGCCATTGGCCGCCTCGACGATGATGCGTCCGGTCGGGGTCGGCTTGATGTCGCGCGGGCCGATCGGCGTGGAGGGATTGACGATCACCGCCGGCAGGCCCTGCTCCGCCACCATGCGCTCGACCAGCCGCTCGGCGATGGTCTTGCTTTTCTTGTAGGCGCCGATGGCGTGGTCGGGCGTGTTGGGCGAGGTTTCGTCCACCGGGCGGCCCGCGTCGTTCAGCTTGAGCGTCGCGACCGAGGAGCAATAGACGATGCGGCTGACCTCGGCGCGCAGGGCCTCGGTCATGATATTGCCGACGCCGACGCGATTGGCCTCGACGATCTCGCGCGGATCGGGCGCCCACATGCGGTAATCGGCGGCGACGTGATAGAGCTTTTCGACGCCGCGCAAGGCGGGCCGCAGCGAGACGGCGTCGCGCAAATCGCCGACCACGACCTCGGCGTCGAGCCCCTCGACATTGCCGCGCGGGGAATCCTTGCGCGCCAGCAGCACGACGCGCTCGCCCCGAGCGATCAGCGCGCGGGCGACCGCCGCGCCGACAAAGCCGGTGGCGCCGGTGACCAGGATCTTGCCAGATGAATTCATGCCGGTTCCCGTTTCTTTTGATCCCGTCCTAGCACGCCTCCGCGCGCGCCTGAACGGAAAATGCGCGTGGGCGCGGCGAGGGATTTTGCGCCGAACAGGCATATTTTTTTCTTTTTGAGGATGTGATTTCGGAAAAACAGATTATTTGTCCTATTTGTCGGCGATTATTAGAAATATCATTCTTTTTTTGCTCATTGAAACGTCAGCCGCGCGGATTTATTCTCCTGGAAGCTCGCGATAAGGATTTTCGCGCGACGCATTTAGGCCGCATCGCGGCGTCGAGATGCATCTTGGCCGCATCGCGGCCCTTGGACGAGGATGAAAAATGGCCGCCGTGAAGCGACCGCCCCTGCCGGTGATCCTGATCGCCAACGACCTGCTTGAAGGCGACGTGGTTTTCGCCGCCGCCGAAGGCTGGACGCGCGATCCCCGCGAGGCGCTGGTCGCGGCCGATGAAGCGGCCGCGCAGGCGCTGGAGCGTTTCGGCGCGACGGAATTCCTGCATGCGAAGGTCGTCGATCCCTATCTGGTCGACGTGACCGTGAGCGACGACGGCGCGCCGACGCCGCGCCATTACCGCGAAGTCCTGCGCACGCTCGGCCCCAGCGTGCGCCGCGACCTGGGCAAACAGGCGGATTTCGAGATCTGACGCCGAAACCGGCGAGGGTGAGACATGTATCGTTACGACGAATTCGATGAGCGCCTCGTGCGCGAACGGGTGGCGCAATTCGCCAGCCAAGTCGAGCGCCGCCTTGCGGGCGCGCTGACCGAGGAGGAATTCCGCCCGCTGCGCCTGAAAAACGGCCTCTATCTGCAATTGCACGCCTATATGCTGCGCATCGCTGTGCCCTATGGCACGCTGAACGCGCGCCAATTGCGCCAGCTCGCCCATATCGCCGATGTCTACGACCGCGGCTATGGCCATTTCACCACGCGGCAGAACCTGCAGTTCAACTGGCCGAAGCTCAAGGACGTGCCGGCCATTCTCAGCCTGCTCGCCGATGTCGAGATGCACGCCATCCAGACTTCCGGCAATTGCATCCGCAATGTCACCTCGGATCATTTCGCCGGCGTCGCCTATGACGAGATCGAGGACCCGCGTCCCGTCGCCGAATTGCTGCGGCAATGGTCGAGCCTGCATCCGGAGTTCGAATGGCTCGGCCGCAAGTTCAAGATCGCGGTGACCGGCGCCGCCCATGACCGCGCCGTGCTGAAATCGCATGACGTCGGACTCCAGCTCGTGCGCGACGCGGGCGGGGCGATCGGCTATCAGGTGCTGGTCGGCGGCGGTCTTGGCCGCACGCCGATGGAAGGCAAGGTTCTGCGCGAGTTCCTGCCGCGCGAAAAATTGCTGAGCTATCTCGAAGCGATTCTGCGTGTCTATAATCTCGAAGGCCGCCGCGACAACAAATACAAGGCGCGCATCAAGATTCTCGTCCATGAGATCGGGATCGACGCCTTCCGCGCCGAAGTGGAGCGGGAATTCGCCGAGATCGACGCGCCCGCCAATGACGTCGACGCGCGGGATTATGCGCGCATCGCGGCTTTCTTCGCGCCGCCGGCTTATGAAGACCTGCCGGCCGTCTCGCGCAAGCTGGAACAGGCGCAGGCCGCGGATGCGGAGCTGGCGCGATTCGTCGAGCAGAATCTGTTCCGCCACAAGCAGCGCGGCTATACCGCTCTGACCGTTTCGCTGAAGCCCATCGGCCAGGCGCCGGGCGACGCGACCTCGCATCAGATGCGGGTGATTGCCGATCTCGCCGAGAAATATTCCTTCGACGAGGCGCGCGTCACCCATATGCAGAATGTCGTCCTGCCGCATGTCCGGCTTGACGACGTGCCGGAGATTTTCGCCGTGCTGCGCGCAGAAGGGCTCGGCTCGCAGAATATCGGCCTGATCACCGACATTCTCGCCTGCCCCGGCCTCGATTATTGCGCTCTGGCCACCGCCCGCTCGATTCCGGTCGCGCAGGCGCTGGCGCAGCATTTCGCCGATCCGGCCAAGCAGAAGGAGATCGGCGAGTTCAGCATCAAGATCTCCGGCTGCATCAACGCCTGCGGCCATCACCATGTCGGCAATATCGGCATTCTGGGCCTGGAGAAGAAGGGCGCGGAATCCTATCAGATCACCATTGGCGGCGACGCCGGCGATCATTACGCGCTCGGCGAATTGCTCGGCCCTGGCCTGCCGGCGGAACTGGTGCCGGAAGCCATTGACCGCGTCATCGCGGTCTATCGTGCGCAGCGCGAGCCGGGCGAGAGCTTTATCGAAGCCTATCGCCGCATTGGTCTCGCGCCGTTCAAGGCCGCGTTCAAGGAGGTCGCCGATGCTGTTGCTTGATCGCCAGGGCGCCAAGGACGACGCTTTCGCTGCTATCGGTGAAAACGGCGAAAGGGCCGCCGGCAAGGCCCCCATTGTTCCGCTCGCGGCGCTCGACGCCGAACTCGCCGCCGCCAAGGGTGCGCCGGTTGGCGTGTTGGTCGAGAACAGCGTCAAGACGACGGATGTCGAGCCTTATTTCAGCAAGGTCGCGCTGATCGCCATCCGCTTCCCCAGCGCCACCGACGGCCGCGGCTTTTCGCTGGCGCGCCAGCTCCGCCAGCGCGGTTTCACCGGCCTGCTGCGCGCCTCCGGCCCGCTGTTTTCGGACCAGTTCCCGCAGGCGCTCGCCTGTGGTTTCGACGAGGTGGAAATCCCCGACGCCAATGCCGCGCGCCAGCCGGTCGAGCAATGGCTCGCCGCGCGCGATCGCATCACCCTCGCCTATCAGCGCCATAACGGCCTCGGCGACAGCATTGTCGAACGCCGCCGCGCTCGCCAGGGAGAAAAAAATGTCTAAGGATCTCCGCGCGCTCGCCGACGAATTGAACGACGCCTTCGCCAAGGCCGATTTGCCAGCGCGCCTGCGCCTGTTCCGTGACGCGCTCGACGGACAGATCGTCTTCACGACCAGTCTCGGCATCGAGGATCAGGCGCTGACGCGAGCCATCCGCACGCAGGATCTCGACGTCGCCATAGCGACGCTCGACACCGGCCGGCTGTTTCCCGAAACCTATGACCTCTGGGCGAAAACGGAAGAGCAATATGGCTTCCGCATCAAGCCTTATTATCCGCAGGCCGAAGCGATTCAGGCTCTGGTCGCGGATCAGGGGATCAACGGTTTTTATTACGGCCTCGATATGCGCAAGGCCTGCTGCAATGTCCGCAAGGTTGAGCCGCTCGGCCGCGCGCTCGCCGGCGCGCAAGGCTGGGTCGTCGGCCTGCGCGGCGACCAGTCGGACCATCGCTCGCATCTGCGCTTCGTCGAATTCGACGAGGCGCGCGGTCTGATCAAGGCCAGCCCACTGCTCGATTTCACCCGCGACGACGTGGCCGCTTATTGCGAGGCCAATGACGTCCCGGTCAACGCGCTGCATGAAAAAGGCTTTGTCTCGATCGGCTGCGCGCCCTGCACCCGCGCGATCAAGCCGGGCGAGCCGGAACGCGCCGGGCGCTGGTGGTGGGAAAGCGAAGACAAGAAGGAATGCGGCCTGCACGTCGCCGCCGACGGCAGCCTTTTGCGCGCGAAGGAACTGGCGCAATCATGATTCAACTGACTCATCTCCAGAAACTCGAAGCCGAATCGATTCACATCTTCCGCGAGGTCGCGGCGGAATGCGAAAAGCCGGTGTTCCTCTATTCGATCGGCAAGGATTCGGCGGTCCTGCTTCATCTGGCGATGAAGGCCTTTTACCCGTCCAAGCCGCCCTTCCCGCTGCTCCATGTCGACACGACCTGGAAGTTCCGCGAGATGATCGAATTCCGCGATCAGCGCGTGAAGGATCTCGGGCTGGACCTGATCGTCCACATCAATGAAGAGGGCGTGAAAGCGGGCGTCAATCCGTTCGATTCCGGCTCGCGCATTCATACGGATGTGATGAAGACGCAGGGCCTGAAACAGGCGCTCGACAAATATAAATTCGACGCGGCTTTCGGCGGCGCCCGCCGCGACGAGGAGAAATCCCGCGCCAAGGAGCGCGTGTTCTCGCTGCGCTCGGCGGAACATCGCTGGGACCCGAAGAACCAGCGCCCGGAGCCGTGGCGGCTCTACAATACCCGCAAGCGCCCCGGCGAAAGCTTCCGCGTGTTCCCGCTGTCCAACTGGACGGAAGCCGACGTGTGGGACTATATCGCGAAAGAGAACATCCCGGTGGTGCCGCTCTATTTCGCCAAGGAGCGTCCGGTCGTGCGCCGCGATGGCGCGATCATCATGCGCGACGACGACCGCATGAAATTGCGTCCCGGCGAGCAGGTGGAAAATCTCTCGGTCCGCTTTCGCACGCTTGGCTGCTATCCGCTCACCGGCGCCATCGAAAGCACGGCGGCGACCCTACCCGACATCATCGCGGAAATGCACGCCTCGAAAACCTCCGAGCGCGAAGGCCGCATCATCGACCATGACGGCTCCGCCTCGATGGAGCAGAAGAAGCAGGAAGGCTATTTCTGATGGCTTACGCTCTGGCGGAAAAAGGCCTTTCCCGCGAGGCGCCCGGCCCCGCAACCAAGGCGGCGGTTCAGGACAAGGCCCTGCTGCGCTTCATCACCTGCGGCTCGGTCGATGACGGCAAATCCACGCTGATCGGCCGCATGCTCTACGATTCCCAGATGATCGCCGAGGACCAGCTCGAAGCGCTCGACCGGGATTCGAAGAAATTCGGGACGCAGGGCGGCGCGCTCGATTTCGCTTTGCTGGTCGACGGCCTCGCCGCCGAGCGCGAACAGGGCATCACCATCGACGTCGCCTATCGCTATTTCAAGACCGACAAGCGCAGCTTCATCGTCGCCG
>NZ_JAYSBG010000070.1:0-12468 GCF_041915505.1 Rhodoblastus sp.
CCACCAGACGCCGGGAGGGCGTGGTCTCAGGGCCCGATCCAGGCGGTTGCAACCTCGATCAGGGAAGGTCGGCCGGCCTTGAGCGCCCGCGCGAAGGCGGCGGCGAAGGCGTCGTCGGAATCGACCCGCGTCGCCTCGAGCCCGTAGCCTTTGGCGATAGCGACGAAGTCGATGCCCGGCACGTCGAGAGCGGGCACGCGCTCCGCATGTAATACGCCGGCAAACCAGCGAAGGGCGCCGTAAGTGCCATTGCGCATGATGACGAACACCACCGGCACATTGTGCTGCGCCGCCGTCCACAAGGCCGTGACGCTGTAATTGGCCGAGCCGTCGCCGATGACCGCTATGACCCGCCGTTCCGGCTCGGCGAGCTGGACCCCCACCGCAGCTGGCATGGCAAAACCAAGGCCGCCCGCCGCCCCGAAATAATAGCTCCCCGGATTCTCCCAGCGCAGCCGCTCCCACATCGCCTCGATGGTGGACGTGGATTCATTGACATAGATGGCGTCCGGCGGGGCGAGTTCGTTCATCAGATCGAGCACGCGCTCGGCGGTCAGGGGCCCTGCGCCAGGGGCGCTCCGTGGCGGCGTCTCCCGTGGTTGCGGCGCCGCCCGCGCCGCCTCGCCCACTGCGTCGGCGAGCGCCGAGAGGATGCGTCCGACATCGCCGACGATCGCGTCGCCCATGGGCGCGCGCGCGGCTTCGTCCGGGTCGCACGTGATCTGGATCAGCTCGGCCCCAGGCGGCAGCAGGGGGCCGGGCTCGTATTGGTGATAGCGGAACACCGGCGCGCCGGCGACCAGTACGAGATCGTGACCCTCGAGCAACCGGGAAAGCGAGGCCATGCCGGCGGGCAGGAGGCCGCGAAAATGCGCGTGGGTTGTCGGAAAGGGGCAGCGCGGCGCCGAAGGCGCGACCCACACCGGCGCCTTCAGCCGTTCGGCGAGGCGCACCGCATGGTCATTCGCCCGCGCCGCATCCACGTCCGGGCCGAGAATGATGACCGGATTGGCGCTGCGGTCGAGACGCGCCGCCAGCGCGTTCATCGCGCCGGGGTCGAGGGCGCCTGCGGCGAAGACGCTGCGCCCCAGCAGCCGCAGCGATTCGGGCTCGGCCGGCTTGGCCCAGTCGTCATAGGGGATCGAGAGGTAGACCGGCCCGGGCGCAGGCAGGCTGGACATGTGCAAGGCGCGGCTGAAGGCGAGGGGGACGTCCTCGGCGCGTGCGGGCTCATACGACCATTTCACCAGCGGCTTTGGCAAGGTGGTCGCATCGAGGTTGGTCAGCAGCGGTTCGACGCCAATCATGGCGCGCGTCTGCTGGCCGGCCGTCACCAGAAGCCGCGAATGCGAGTTCCAGGCGTTGGCGAATCCGCCCATCGCATTGCCCGTGCCGGCGGCGGAATGGAGGTTGACGAGCGCGGTGCGGCCTGTTGCCTGGGCATAGCCGTCGGCGATCCCGATGGCCACGCCCTCATGCAGGGCGAGGATGTAGCGGAAATCGGACGGAAAATCCTGCAGGAATGGCAGCTCGTTCGAGCCGGGATTGCCGAAAATGGTGGTGATGCCGTTTCGGCGGAGCAATTCGTAAGTCAGGTCGCGGATGGTCGCCATGATGTGCTTCCCGGATGGCCCAGCATCGCCGATGCGTCTATCTTAAAGAGGTGACTCCGCCGGCGCCACAGGCCCGGCGTACAACGGCGCTTCGTCAGCTCACATTCCGCCGCGTGGCGTAACCGGAGGGCAGATCCTCCGGCGCGCAGGCGATGACGCTCTCGTCGTCCCGGCCACAATCTTCCACGAAAGTGATCTCGGCAAATTCGTCGACGACGAAGATTGGATAGGTCGGCCCCGCGTCCCTGTATTGGCGCATCAGGTTGATCTTCGGGTTTTGGAAGCCGATGATTTTTTCGGGCTCCAGCTCGATCCAGCGCGGGAAGAAAGTCGCGCCATGGGCGCGGTTCTCGTTGAGGTTATAGGCGACGCTGACGCAGGTTCCGGTCGGCTCGTTCCACGAGACCTTGTACACGCCGTCGGCAAGCCGGACGATGTGGACCTCCTGGTCCTTGACCCAGCGTCCGCCGACCATGCCGCCATGAACGCGGTAGTCGATCGTGCGCTCGTTCTTGAAATACATCTCGTACAGCCAGCCATTGGCGTAGGTGTAGATAATGTGCTTGCCGACGAAGGGGGCGATCTCCGCCGGATGGGTGGATTCAAACGGATCAGACATGATTGCCTCTTTTTTGGAGCGCCGGGCGGCGCCTGCGCCTGTTCGGACGCATCGATTTCGATTGCACCGAGCCTAGCCAGACCGCCCCGGTCACGCATCGTCACAACTGGTTATGCGGACGCCTGCCGGCGGGTATGTCGGAAAGCCGGACATGGCCGCTCAGCCATTCCTCGATGCAGGCCGCGATATCGAGACTGTTCTTTTCCAGCATCATCATGTGGCCATTGCCGTGGATGCCCCGGTCCGCCAAGCGGATGAATTCGGCTTCGACTCCCGCTTGACGAAGATAGGCCACCGTGCAGTGGTCATATTCGGCATGGTAGGATGCCTCCGACGTGACCACAGCCGTCGGAACGCCGGCGAGATGGACCAGCCGCCTCGCCGCGCCCTTCTGGAGCCAGCACGCGCCTTGCTGTTCAAACGCCAGCGGTGCTTCGGCGGTGACCGCCGGCTCATAGGTCAAGGGCAGGCTGGTCAAGCCAAACGCGCGATCGAAGCCGCTGGGGAACAGCGAATCCTTGTAGGGCGGTCCTGCCGGCTCCAGCGCGACAATGCCCTTGACCAGGCCGGGGCGCGCATCGGCAATCAGCCAACCGAACAATCCCGCCTGTGAATGCGTGATCAACACGGCCGGACCGATGCGGTCGAGCAGCGCGGCGCCCGCTGCCTGCATGAGCTTCTCGCTTTCCGGATTGGTCAGCGATGCGACCTGGCTCGCATAGAACTGGTCGAACACCGGATCGCCCGCGCGCCCCTTGCCGGCGCCGCCGGGCCATTGCGTGTGCAGTTCAGCCTGCGGCCAACCGGGATTGTGCTCGGGCGCGGTGAACAGGTTCTCGGTCTGGCTGACCGAGATCGACTTCAGCCCGCCATCCACATCCGGCCGCCAGGCCGAGCGCCCGCGCGCAGGCTGATCCACCACGCAAACCTTCCAGCCGCGTTCCGTAAACCAGGGCGCCCAGCCCTGACGCCCATCCGGCGTCGTGATCCAGCCGACTCCGGTCTGCGCCGCGCCATGGATGAACACCAGCGGCCACGGGTGACGGAGCTCGTCCGGGGTCAGAATTTCGACATGCATCTGTCCATGCATGACCTGCGCGTCAGCGGGACCCGCATAGGCGCCGCCGACGAAGAAGCGCTCCCATCGCATGCTTGCCACGACTCAGGCTCCTCAACCTTGCAGGACGACCGGGAGGCCAGGCCCCGCGCCCTCGCCTTGCATCCCCAGAAATAAGGATGACCGGTCGCGGGTCTGATGGGAAGTCAGACGCCGCATCTTCGGCGACCTGCCGCCGCTTTGGGAAGGACCATCGTCATGTCAACGATCGAACCTGAAACCTGGCCCGGACCGCTGGCCGACGACACCGCGCCATCCGTCCCCGCGCCGCGATGGAAGCAGGCCCTTTGGGCGGCTTACCTGGGCTGGACGCTGGATGCGTTTGACTTCTTCATCATGGTGTTCGTGCTGCGCGACGTGGCCGCCACATTCGGCGCGCCGATCAACGACGTCGCTTTCGCCATCGCCCTCACGCTCGCCTTCCGCCCGGTGGGCGCGCTGGTGTTCGGCCGGCTGGCGGACCGCTTCGGACGACGTCCGATCCTGATGTTCAATGTTCTGTGCTACGCGGCTCTGGAGTTCGGCTCGGGCCTGGCGCCGAGCTTGACGGCGTTCCTGATCATGCGCGCGCTTTATGGCGTCGCGATGGGCGGCGAATGGGGCGTCGCCGCCTCATTGGCAATGGAGAGCATTCCCGCCAAACGGCGCGGCGTCGCGTCCGGCTTCCTGCAGGCTGGCTATCCGAGCGGTTATCTGCTCGCCTCGCTCCTCTATCTTGCCGTGCCCTGGCTCGGCTGGCGCGGGATGTTCATGGTGGGAATCATCCCCGCCTTCCTGGCTTTCTTCATCCGGCGAAATGTGCAGGAGAGCCCCGAATGGCAGATGCGGTCGCCCGCGCAGCGCAAGATCAGGCTTTGGCCGGTGCTGCGCCGCAACGCTAAGCTTGCCGTCTTCGCGGTCCTTCTCATGACGGCGCTCAATTTCCTCTCGCATGGGGTGCAGGATCTCTATCCGAGCGAGTTCCTCGGCGTGCAACATCGGCTCGACGCAGACACAATTTCCCTGATCATGATCGTCGCCAATATTGGCGGACTGGTTGGCGGCATAGGTTTTGGCGCGCTTGCCCAGGACATGGGCCGAAGTCGAACCGTCATGCTCGCTGTCGCTCTGGCCATGTTCGTACTGCCCTTTTGGGCCTTCGCCGCAACGCCGCTGACGCTGGGTGTGAGCGCCTTCGCGCTGATGGTCTGCGTTCAGGGCGCCTGGGGGGTGGTTCCGGTCTACCTGAACGAGCTGTCGCCGGCCGAAATCCGCGGTACATTCCCCGGCTTCGTCTACCAGGCCGGGAACCTGCTGGCCGCTGCCAACGCTAATATCCAGATCTGGCTCGCCGGGGAGTTTCACCACAATTATGGCGCCGCGATGGGATTGACCGCCGGCGTCATGGGCGTGGCCGTGATCCTGCTCGCCGCCTGCGCCCGAACTCTGACAGGGGACGATCAGATTCCCGGTTAATCCCTAACGGCCTTGTGACGCCAGCACGGCGAGCGTCGCCATGGTGCGCTCGAAATGTCTCAGGTTTTCGGCTTCCGACTTGCCGAGAATCGAACGGATTTGGCTGCGGACGGTCATGAGCGAGACGCCGCGCCGGCGCGCGACGTCCTCGGCGCTGGCCCCGCCGGTCAGCGAAACCGCAACCTCCGCTTCGGCCCGGCTGAGGCCGAACAAGTCGCACAACATCTCCGCTTGCGGCGAAACCTTCTGATCGAGGGAGCGCAGCACGAGCAAGGCGAGACCTTCTCCCGCGCCGACGATTTCCCTGCCTCTGACCTCGGCGGCGAGGCCCGGCGGCGCCGGGGCGACCGTCAAAGCCGCGACCGCATCACGGGAGGTGATCCGCATCGCGCCGCCGGCGCCCCCGGATGTGGCGGAGGCGACGAGCCGCCGCAGCCCGCCGGCCTCCTCGCGGGACATCGCCGCAAGCGAGACTCCCCCGCCGGCATGGCGGCCGGAGCGCATGGCCACGAGGCCGGCGCCGGGACCGGCCAAATATTCGCGGGCGCTGTCATTGATGAAGAGGATCTTCATGCCCGCGTCGACGACGGCCACGCCGACGGGAAGCGTGTCGAGAGCCGCCCGAGTCAGTGAAACCGTCTGGCCGTCGCGCGCGAGGCGCAAGCGCAGCTCGAGCGCGCGCTGCACATGCGGCATCAAGGCCTGAAGAATCCGAATATGGGTTTCGTCAAAAGCGCCGATTCGATCATTGCGGAACACCAGCACCGGCGTGGCTTCGGTGATGCCGGCCATGCCCCCGATCACATGACGGCGTTCATGATGCCGGGCGAAGTCGAAAAAAAATTCGCTGCGGAGGAAATCGCTTTCCGCAACCAGCTCGGCGCCGAGCTTCGCGCGACCGAGGTGATAGGCCCGCGCTTCGGCATAATCGCGGCGCGCCTTGGCGGCATAAGGGTCGGACGCATGGAAATGGGCGGCATAGGCCGCCTCGCTGCCGTCGGAGGGCATCAAGAGATTTTTGGGGCCGCTGGGGCCGCCCAGGTTCAGCAAGGCTCGTTGAGCGTTCATGAGCCGGCAGATGCGCTCGCCGACGTCAAGCCAATCTCCGTCGCCGGAGCCGGCTTGATAGATGGCGCCGACGCAATCGGCAATTTGACGCTCGGTATCTTTCACAGTGGGCGGCCCCAATGGCGACCGCGAAGATGCCAGAGGAGCGGCCCACATTCAACGCCTCCGCAATCTGTTCGCGAACCCAAAACCTATCCCGACAGTGCGCGGTTGCCCGGCGACGCATCACCACTTCTGGCGATGCGTCGCCCGGACATGCAGGATTAGTTTTTGCGCATTGGAGACAAAGACGGTCGCCCGGCATTTGCTGGTCGGGCCTTTCCTCCAGCCAGATACGTCACAATGCGAGTTCTCCCATGCGATTCAGACTCTCTCTGCTTTCCGGATTCTGGCTCGGCGCGCTGACGGCGTTGCCGGCCTCGGCCCTGCCGGTGGCGCGATCACCCGCGCCAAGCGCCGAGGCCCTCATCCCCGTCGCCCAGGGTTGCGGCCCGGGTGCGTGGCGCGGGCCCTGGGGCCATTGCCGCGACACCCCGTTCACCGGCCGGATGCCTGGCGGCGGATGGGTCTATGACCTGCCTCCCGCCTACGGCTATTTCGGCAATGGCTGTCCGCCCGGCTTCTGGCGCGGCCCCTGGGGGCACTGCCGCGACACACCCTATCACGGCCGCCTTCCCGGCGGCGGATGGCAATGACCTCGAGTCCTGCCCCGCCTAACCCCGTCTCAAGAAAGGTAATTGCCGTGAAACGCACATTCATCGCCGCCCTGATGGGCGCGCTCATCATCGCCGCGCCGGTCGCCAAGGCGCAGTCCGTCGAGCCCTCCAGCGCAACGCAGGAGTCTCCCGCCATCGAACTCAATAGCGCAGAGGATGCGCAGGCTGTGCTGGATGCGCGCATCCTGGCGCTGAAGACCGTGATCGCGCTCACGCCGGAGCAACAAAAACTCTGGCCTGCCGTGGAGAGCGCCATCCGCGATGTGGCGAGGCTTTCGGCGGCGCGCCGGGCAGAGCGAGCCAGGGCGCCGGCGCCGGGCAATTTCCTGGATATTCTCGAACGCATCGCCGATGCGGAGGCTGCGCGCGCGCGCGACCTGAAGACGGTGACACAGGCCATGAAGCCGCTCGTCGTCGCCCTGACGCCGGAGCAGCAGCGACGCATTCCCGCCTTCCTCGGACTGCGCGAGGGCGCTGGCTTGCCCCAGCCCACCGCCGAGATCTGGCTATTTGAGGAAGAGAACTAACGACGCCGGGCGCTCGCGCGCAACCCGCTCAATAAGACGATGAGGGAGAGGATCATGACGAATGGAGTTCTCGTCGCCGGGGCCGGGCCGGTAGGACTGACCATGGCTTTGGAATTGACGCGTTTCGGCGTTCCCGTTCGAATCGTCGACAAAATCCCGGAAGCTTCCCGGACATCGCGGGCGGTAGCGGTCTGGCCGCGTACGCTCGAGCTTCTCGACCGCTCCGGCGCGACGGCGGATCTGCTTCCTCTGGGAAATAAGGTCGCCGCCGCCAATATTCTCTCGCGCGGCCGGCTCGTGACCTCGCTGAAGCTCGATCAGATCCCGTCGCCTTATCCTTTCGTGCTGATGGCGCCGCAATACGAAACCGAGGCCGTGCTGCGGCGCCATCTGGCTGCCCACGGCGTGGCGCCCGAATTCGGCGTCGAACTGCTCGATTTCGACCAGGATGGAGGCGGCGTTTCGGCTCGCCTGCGCAGCGCCAACGGCGCCGAGAGTGCTGAATGCTTCGACTGGCTGGTGGCTTGCGACGGGGCCCATAGTATGGCGCGACATCGCCTCGGCCTCGCCTTCGATGGCGACGCCATGGGCCTCGACTGGACGCAGGGCGATTTTCACCTGAGCGGGTATCCCTTCCCGTCCAGCCAGATGGCCATTTTCTGGCACGAGGACGGGCCGCTGCTGTTCTTTCCGATGGCGCCCGATCGCGCCCGCGTTATCACCAGCCTTGGAGCATCTACCGGAGAGCCGCCGGTCGCGCTGGAGCGGGAAGCCTTCCAGAAACTGGTTGACATCCGGGGCCCCGGCGGCGTGACGCTCACGGACGCGGTCTGGACCAGCGCCTTCCGCATCAATGAGCGGCAGGTGCAAAGCTATCGCTCTGGGCGTGTGTTCCTGGCCGGCGACGCCGCCCATGTCCACAGCCCGGCGGGCGGCCAGGGCATGAACACCGGCATTCAGGACGCGGTCAATCTGGCCTGGAAGCTGGCGCTGGCGAGCCGCGGCGCCCCTGCCGCGCCGGCGCTGCTGGACAGCTATGATGCGGAGCGCAGGTCGGTGGGCGCGGGGGTTATCGCGGCCTCCGGGCGCATGACCCGGATGGGGACGCTCAGCGATCATTCGCTGCAGCACGTGCGAGACTTCGTCGCCCATATTCTAATGGGACTCGCGCCGATACAACGCGCCATCGTCGGGCGGATGGCTGAAGTCTCCGTCAGCTATCCCGATAGCCCGCTCAATTGCCCAAGCCAGGGACCCGCTCCGGCAGGTTCGCGGGTGAGGCCCGTCCTGGCGGAGACGCCGTTCGGATCGGGCGACGCGCCGCGCTTCAGCGTGTGCGGAGGCGCCGGCGCCGCCAGAATGGCGACCCGCTTTCCCGATCTGCTGGAGGCGCGGTCCGGTCTGTCGGATCATGACGGTCTCGTCGCGCTGGTTCGCCCCGACGGCTATCTGGCGGCTTCCGTCCCGGATCCGGATTGGGAGTCCCTCATTCCCTATCTTCGGCAGTTCCTGCCTGCCGGCTCGGAATTGCATAGCGCCGCCGCGGGCGATGCGATTGTTGGGCGCTAAGGGAATCAGACGAGCTTTCGAAGCTTAATGGATGTTCCCAATGTCCAGCCGCCGGTCCTTCCGCTGTCCTTCCCAAACCCGCCGGTCGACCTTTGGCGGCTTTCCGCCCATCTGCGACGAAGCTGAAACCCCGAGTTGGGGTGAGATTTCTCTGGAGAGCCCCTGTTTGGGGTTCAATCTCGGCATCGAACCACAATGTCTTTGAAAGACGATTACGCGCAGTCGGAAAAACGATAGGCGGTCGCTATGTGGTCGCTAAGCCTATTGTGCTTGTCGCAGTAATCTACCTAACTAATTGAATTTATTGGCGCACCCGAAGGGATTCGAACCCCTGGCCTCTGCCTTCGGAGGGCAGCGCTCTATCCAGCTGAGCTACGGGTGCTTCGCGTCCTGTTTAGCCGATGACCCGCGCTTCGGCAAAGCAAATTTACGCCGGCGCCCACGCCCTTGGGCCTGCGCCCCGCTTGGCGTATAAAGGCGCTCCGTCGCTCGCGGGCGGCCGATTCCTCGAAAAGTAGACGCATGACCGACGCCGCCCGTCCACTCGCCTCCGGCGACCATGTCTTTCTCGTCGATGGCTCGAACTTCATCTTTCGCGCCTATTTCCAGTCGATCCGGCAGGACCAGAAATATAATTACCGGGCCGACCGGCTGCCGACCGGCGCCGTGCGCCTGTTCTGCGCCAAGCTGCTGCAATTCGTCCGAGACGGCGCCGCCGGCGTCAAGCCGACCCATCTCGCCATCATTTTCGACAAGAGCGAAAATTCCTTCCGCAAGGACATCTACCCCGCCTACAAGGCCAATCGCTCCGAGCCGCCGGAGGACCTGATTCCGCAGTTCCCGCTGTTTCGCGAAGCCGTGCGCGCCTTCGGGCTCGAACCCGTCGAGCAGGACGTCTACGAGGCCGATGACCTGATCGCGACCTATGCCAGACAGGCGACCGAAGCGGGCGCCGACGTCACCATCATTTCCGCCGACAAGGATCTGATGCAACTGATCCGGCCCGGCGTTTCGATGTATGATCCGGCCTCGGGCGAGCGCGACGAGCGGCGCATCGGCCGCGACGAGGTGATCGCCTATTTCGGCGCGCCGCCGGAGAAGGTCGTCGATATTCAGGCTTTGGCTGGCGATTCCACCGACAATGTCCCCGGCGCGCCGGGGATCGGCGTCAAGACGGCGGCGCAATTGATCGGCGAATATGGCGATCTCGACACGCTGATCGCCCGCGCTGGCGAGATCAAGCAGAACAAGCGCCGCGAGACGCTGACCAACCCCGACGTCATTGAAAAAGTGCGGTTGTCGAGAAAGCTGGTCGAGCTGGTCCGGGACGTCAAGGTCGCGACGCCGCTGGGCGACCTTCGCCTGTACCAGCCCGACGGCAAGACGCTGGTGGCCTTTCTCAAGGCCATGGAATTCACCACCATCACCCGCCGCGTCGGCGAGTTGTTCGAGGTCGATGTCGCGGCGATCGAGCCCGATCCGGCCTTTGTCGGCCCCAAGGGCTGGCGCGGGCGCAATGGCGAGGCCGCGCCGCCCAAGGCCGCGGAGGCTGACGGTGACCCGGCGCCCCGCGCGGCGACAAAAGCCGCCGCGCAACCGGACGCCGCCCTGACGCCCGCCGCCCTCGCCAAGGCGCGGGCCGAAGCCGCCTTGGCGACGGCGGTCGACCGCGGCCAATACGTTTGCGTATCGTCGCTGGAGGCGCTGGACGCGTGGATCGCGCAGGCTTTCGAGGCGGGCGTGGTCTGTTTCGACACCGAGACCGATTCGCTCGATCCGATGCAGGCCAATCTCGTCGGCCTGTCGCTGGCTCTGGCGCCCAATCGCGCCGGCTACATTCCGGTCGGCCATAGGGCGCCCGGCGCGGACGATCTGTTCGGCGGCGGCGATCTCGCTCCCGGCCAGCTTCCTTTGCGTGACGTGCTCGAACGGCTGCGCCCGCTGCTCACCGCCCCTTCCGTGGTGAAAATCGCGCAGAACGTCAAATATGATTGGCTGGTGCTGGCCCAGCATGGCATCGAGGTCGCGCCGACCGACGACACCATGCTCGCCTCCTATGCGCTGGATGCGGGCCTGAATGGTCACGGCATGGACGAATTGTCTCTGAAATGGCTGGGCCATCGGCCGATTCCGTTCAGCGAGGTGGCCGGCCAGGGCAAGAGTTTTATTGGCTTCGCGCGCGTGCCGCTCGACAAGGCGACGGATTATTCGGCGGAAGACGCCGACGTTACGCTCAGATTGTGGCAGACGCTGCGGCCGCGCCTTACCGCCGAAGGCATGACCAATGTCTATGAGACGCTGGAGCGTCCCATGGCGGTCGTGCTGGCGCGGATGGAGCGGCGCGGCATCTGCGTCGACCGGGCCATCCTGTCGCGGCTCGCCGGCGAATTCGCGCAGGATATGGCGCGGTTGGAGGCCGAGGTTCAGGAACTGGCCGGAGAGGCCTTCAATCTCGGCTCGCCCAAGCAATTGGGCGATATCTTGTTCGGCAAATTCGGCCTGCCCGGCGGAAAGAAGACCGCGACCGGCGCCTGGTCGACGTCCGCCAGCGTGCTCGACGATCTCGCCGAACAGGGCAATGAACTGGCCGCACGGGTGCTCGACTGGCGCCAGGTGCAGAAATTGCGCTCGACTTATGCCGAGGCTTTGCCGCGCTTCATCAATCCGACCACGGGCCGCGTCCACACCTCCTATGCGCTGGCGGCGACCTCGACCGGGCGGCTGTCCTCATCCGAGCCGAATCTGCAGAACATTCCGGTGCGAAACGAGGCCGGGCGAAAAATCCGCCGCGCCTTTATCGCCAGCCCCGGCCACAAGCTGATCTCGGCCGATTATTCGCAGATCGAATTGCGGCTGCTCGCGCATATCGCCGATATTCCGCAATTGAAACAGGCGTTCGCGGAAGGCAAGGACATTCACGCCATGACCGCGTCGGAGATTTTCGGCGTGCCGGTCGAGGGCATGCCGGCGGAAATCCGGCGTCGCGCCAAGGCGATCAATTTCGGCATTGTCTATGGCATTTCCGCCTTTGGGTTGGCCAACCAGCTCGGCATTTCGCGCGAGGAGGCCGGCGCCTTCATCAAGCTCTATTTCGAGCGTTTCCCCGGCATTCGCGCCTATATGGACGCGACCAAGAAGCTCTGCCGCGAACAGGGCTATGTGACCACTCTCTTCGGGCGCAAGTGCCATTATCCGCGCATTACGTCGAGCAACGCCTCGGAGCGCGCCTTCAACGAGCGCGCGGCGATCAATGCGCCGATTCAGGGCGCCGCCGCCGACATCATCCGCCGCGCCATGATCCGCATGGACGCCGCGCTGGAGGCGGCGAAACTGCATGCGCAAATGCTGCTGCAGGTGCATGACGAACTGGTGTTCGAGGCGCCCGAGGCGGACGTCGAGGCGACCATCAAGAAGGTGCGCGACGTCATGGAGCAGGCGGCGTTGCCCGCCGTTGCGCTCTCCGTTCCGCTGCTGGTCGAAGCCCGCGCCGCGAACAATTGGGACGAGGCGCATTAGCGCCCGTCCCCGGTAACGCCACGTTCAGGCTATCGCGCTTCGGCGCGACCTTTTGCGCACATGATAATGGCGCGTTAGGAAATGCCGGTTAAAGTGCGGGATTGTCAGTATTATAATTACCAAATGAAACTATTCGTAATATGTCTTGCCGACATGCCTTCGTTTTCATCAGTTTTTGGATTTAGTTCGTAGATTAACTTTCAGTAGACCTTGAATTTATCTCCCGAAAATACCCCCTTTCGACTAAGCCGCCCATAAGCTAAAGCTA
>NZ_JAYSBG010000071.1:0-12449 GCF_041915505.1 Rhodoblastus sp.
GGTCAGCGCGACGCCGACCAGCAACACGCCGAAAGCCGGCGCCGCGCGCCAGCGCCGCGCGCCCAGCAAGGCCGCGACTGACAAGGCCGCGCAGAGCAACGAAAAGCCGATCGCCGGCAGAGCGGCGGCGAAATGGCCCTTGGCGGCGGCGACACCGAGGGTGAGCGCATAAAGCGTCCCGACCAGAGCCAAAGCGATGGCGCGCGCGCGCTTGTCCGGCTCCGAGTCTATGAAGCGCGCGACGCAATAGCCGCCGATCACACCGGCGAGGACGCAGAGCGGAAAGGTGGCGTCGGCCGGGCGCCGGAACAGATTGGCCCCCGGCACGTCGAACAAAGCGGCGAAAACCGGCGTATATTTGCCGAAGGCGTAGATCGCCATGGCCAGCATGGCGATCGTGAAGAAGCGCATCGGCCGCGCAAAGGCCCAGAGCCGCCCGAAACCCAGCGCGATCAGGGCGAGGAAGGGCAAGGCGCCGAAATAGATCTCGCCCATATTGCGCGCGATATAGAGCCCGGTTTCACCCCAACCGGTCGAGGGCGGCCCCCAGAAGGTCGATTGCGGTCCGTGAATATCATAGAGATTGGCGACCAGAGCCGTCAGCAGCGAGGCCGGATGGAGCGAGCCGCGCATCGCGCCTTCCAGCGTGATTTCGGCGCGGTTGGACTGGTTCGCCAGAGCGAGGGTCCAGAGCAGGTTCGGCCCTACTACGGTCAATCCGACGAGCAGCCCGCCGAACAGAGGTTTGACCATGCGGCCGAGCCGCGCAAAAAAGCCGTGACGATCGCTGTCCAGCGGCGAAAACAGCCGCCACGCCACGAAAGCGATGAGGGTCAGGACGAACAGCCAGGCGATCTGGTCGCGACCGAGCACCATGAAGGCGGCGAACAAGCCCGCCAGCGCGCCCCATGAAAAAGAGGCGCGGTCCAGCGCCCGGTTGAGCGCCCAGAAGGCGAGCGGAAACCACGACAGGCTCAGGATCTGTCCGGTATGCTGGATGCGCCACGCCGCCGAACCGCCATAAGCGAAAGCGAGCGCCGCGACCAGCCCGCCCGCCGCGCGCCAGCCGCGATCACGGAAATAGAGCATCCAGCCAATGCCGCCGAGCGTCAGCATCAGATAAGCGACGGCGTCGGCCTGCTGGAAGGTCGGCTCGGGAACCAGCGCCGCCAGCAACAGATAAGGCGGCGAGAAGATCAGCGATTGCGGGTCGGCGATCTGCGGCATGCCAGCGAAGACATGCGGATTCCAGAACGGCGACTGGCCGCTGTGCAGCGCATGGGCCAGGAAGGAAAGCTGGGGCTGGAAATGCGCCTTGGAATCCCACGGAATCGTCACCTGCCCGGACAGCCAGGGCCAGGCCAGATAGAGGCTGGCGAGCAGGAAGACGAAAAGCGCGAAATAAAAAACGGACCTGGATTCAGCCGCCGCCGGCGGGGGGGAGATCGACATCAAGATAATGGCCCGCTCTGTCACGCTTGGTGGCGAGATAATGAATGTTCTGCGGCGTCGGCCGGCCCTGGATGCGCTGGTCCGTCACGTCGAGCCCGGCCGCGCGCAGGGCCTCGATCTTGGCCGGATTATTGGTCATCAGCCGCACCCGCGTCACGCCGAGCAGGTCGAGCATGCGCGCGGCATAGCCGAAGCGGCGCTGGTCGAGGCCGAAGCCGAGGATTTCGTCGGCGTCATAGGTGTCATGGCCCTGCGCCTGCAGCGAATAGGCGCGCACCTTGTTGGCGAGGCCATTGCCGCGCCCTTCCTGATCCAGATAGAGGATCACGCCGCCGCCATTTTCGGCCATCAAGCGGGCGGTGTGGCGCAATTGGTCGCCGCAATCGCATTTGAGCGAGCCGAACAGGTCTCCGGTGAGGCAGGCCGAATGCAGCCGGACAGCCACCGGGCCGGAAAGGTCGGGCTTGCCGACGATCACGGCCGCCTGATCGCGCAGGCCCTCTCCGCCGCGAAACACTGCGATTTCGGAATTGGGCGCGCCTTCGAGCGGCACCGGCGCGCGGCCGACCAGATGCAGCGACAGCACCTTTTTGGCGCGATAGGAGCGCACGTCGCAGCCGTTGACTTCCTGCAATTGCGGCAGGGGATCGCGCAGCGGAACCACCAGCGCGCCGGGCAGCAAAGTGGCGAAACGCAGCAGGTCCAGCGCCGCCTCGTCGGCCGCGCCCGGCGCCGAAACCGGCGCGTCGATATGGGCGTTCTCATCCGCCAGCAGCGCGCCGACGCGCTCGACATCGATCGTCGGCATGGCGATCAGGCCGGGCGCGCTGCGCTCGACGCCGAGCCGGCGCAGGCGCTGCGCGGACAGGATCAGATTGGCGCGGCCCCCGGCCAGATTTTGCAGGACGGCGGCGACGTCACGGTCGAGATTTTCGGCGGGAAAGACCAGCAGGCGGACGGCGGCTTCGCTGAGGACGATCGGCCGGCCGGCGCGCAATTCTGCGACCGCGCGCTCGACGCCGACCGCGCCGGAGATCGCGGGCGAAGAAAAAAGAGCCGAAATATCCGTCATTTGCTATGACAACCCTGTTCGCGCCGCCTGGCCTTAGCCCGGGCGGCGTCCCCTACATAATCACTTCGCGGCGCGAGAACCAGCTTTAAGCGCGAAAAGGCGGGCGCTTGCCTTGCCCGCGCCGCCGTCCTAAAGCCAAAGCTTCGTTTTCGGATGCTCCCATGCGCCTTTTTCGTCTCGCCGCTTTGCTTTGCTGCCTCGCCGCCCCCGCCTTGACCGCCCGCGCCGAGGGCGCCAAGGATCTCGTCAATGAGCTGGCGGTGAAGGTCGTCAACAAATCCACGCCGGAACTTTGCGCCGAGCGCGACAATGTCGAACTGGATTTCATCTCGCCAGACGTGCGCCAATTCACCGTCCAGGCGACGCATCCGTCCTATATCGGCATGATCGGCACGGACCGCTGGGCGCCGGATTTTTCCTCCTGCAATATTCCGCACGGCGAAGGCGCGCTGCCGCGCAAGACTTTTTTCGAATCGCCGACCCTGTGGCTGACCGGCTTGACCGATCCGGACTTCTGGCGCCCGGCCAATGTGCCGGTCAAGGTTGGCGACCATGTCGAGCCGGGCTTCAACTATATCCAGCTCTGGATGCTTTATCGCGAGCGCGCCGAGGAGATTCTCGTGCTCTATCCGTCGGACGGCAACTGGCGCATCCGCCCCCTGCCCTTCGGCGACATGCGCTGGACGGCCTATGGCTCGTCGTTCCAGATCGGCCCGCTTGAGGTCCAGGACGGGCCCGGCGGCCCCCGGCCGATCGTCGCGATCAAGGATATCGCCTTCGATCCCGCCAAAAAGGCCTTCACGCTGAATTTCGTCCGCGGCGGCTCCGCCACCGTGACGGTCAAGATGGTCGATCAGGATCATGTCGCGCTCGACGTCGCTTATTCCGGCGCCATGCCTGACAATCTGCCCTTCGCAGCGCTGCGCTCGATGTTCGCCAACGAGAGCAATGCCGATGTCGCCCGCGTCGCCTGGCGCGTGCGGGACGGCAAGGGCTGGGAGGAGGCCCCGATCCTGACCTTCCCCGGCGCGCTCGTCACCGAGCTTTGGGCGGGCCGCCATTCGGCCTCGCGCCATAATCTCTCCGCGCCGGACATGGTCTTCTCGCGCTTCCGGCCATGACCGACGCCGCGCCGCTCCCCAAACGCCCCCGCCTCGGCTGGGTCGATTCCGCGCGCGGCCTCGCGCTCTGGGCGATGGTCGGCTTTCATCTGACCTGGGACCTGGCCTATTTCGGTTGGGTCGACCGGGCTATTCCGGTGTCAGTCGGCTTTCACTGGCTCGGCCACGCCATTGCCGCAAGCTTTCTGCTGCTGGTTGGCGTCAGCCTCGTGCTCGCCGAGGCGGCGCGCGGGCCCCTGCTGAAGAGCCGCGCCTTCTGGCGACGCTGGGCGACAATCGTCGTCGCGGCGGGCGCGATCAGCGCGGCCTCCTATTGGCTGTTCCCCGAAACGCCGATCTTTTTCGGCATTCTCCATTGCATCGCGCTGGCGAGCCTGATCGCCGCGCCGCTGGTCGCCGCGCCCGTCTGGATTCCACTCGCGGCCGGCGCGCTCGCCCTCGCCGCGCCAAGATTGTTCGCCGCGTCCTTCTTCGACGCGCCGGCCTTGTGGTGGACCGGCCTTGGCACATTCGAGCCGTCGAGCAATGATTTCCGCCCGCTGCTGCCGTGGCTGGCCTTCGTGCTGTTCGGCGTGGCCTTGGGGCGAATGCTGGTCCGTCGCGGGACCGCATCCGAAGCAGACCGCCGCGATCCGCTGACGCGCGGCCTCGCCTTTTGCGGCCGCCATTCGCTGGTCTTCTATCTCATCCATCAGCCGCTGCTGTTCGGCCTGTTTTCCCTACTGGCCATGGCCGTGGTTTCGCCGGGCCGGGAACAGGCTTTCGTGGCTCAATGCGCGGCGCAATGCGTCGCCGACACCAGCGAGGCCGATCTTTGCCAGCGGACCTGCGCCTGCGTCGTCGGTCGCGCCAAGGCCGCCGGTTACTGGCTGCCCATGAACCGCAGCGCGCTCGCGCCCGAGCAGAAGCTCCGCGCCCATGACGACATCATCGCCTGTTTCGGCGACAGCCAGGCGCGATGATCAGTCCTTCGGCGCCAGCATGTCCTCGGGCCGCACCCAGGCGTCGTAATCCTCGCCGCTGACATAGCCGAGCCGGATCGCCTCCTCGCGCAGGCTGGTTCCGTTCTCATGCGCCGTCTTGGCGATTTTCGCCGCCTTGTCATAGCCGATCTTCGGCGTCAGCGCCGTCACCAGCATCAGCGAGCGTCGCATCGTCTCATCGAGCCTGCTGCCGTCGACGGCGAGCCCGTCGACGCAATGGGTCGCGAAACTGCGCGCGGAATCGGCCAGCAGGCGCACGCTTTCCAGAAAGGCGAAAGCGATCACGGGTTTGTAGACATTGAGTTCGAAATGGCCCTGCGACGCGGCGAAGGCGATGGTCGCCTGATTGCCGAACACCCGTGCGCAAACCATGGTCAAAGCCTCGACCTGGGTCGGATTGACCTTGCCCGGCATGATCGAGGAGCCGGGCTCATTGGCGGGCAGGATCAATTCGCCGAGGCCGGCGCGCGGCCCGCTGCCGGCGAGGCGGATGTCGCCGGCGATCTTGAACAGGCCCGTCGCCGCCGCCTCCAGCGCGCCATGGGCGAAGACCAAGGCGTCATGACTGGCCAGCGCCTCGAAAAGATTGGCCGCCGGCTTGAACGGCAGGCCGGTTTCGCGGGCGAGTTCATGGGCGAATTTCTCGGCGAAGCCCTTGCGCGCGTTGAGCCCGGTGCCGACCGCCGTTCCGCCTTGCGCCAGAGCGTAAAGCCCGGGCAAGGTCGCCTCGATGCGCGCGACGCCCGCCCCGACCTGCGTCACATAGCCGGAAAATTCCTGGCCCAGCGTCACCGGCGTGGCGTCCTGCAAATGGGTGCGGCCGATCTTGATGAGGCTGGAAAAGGCCTCCGCCTTGGCGCGCAGGCTGGTTTCGAGCTGGCGCAAGGCGGGGAGCAGATTTTGCGTCACCGTCAGCGCCGCCGCGACATGCATGGCGGTCGGGAAGGAATCGTTCGAGGACTGACCCAGATTGACGTGATCGTTGGGATGGACCGGCGCCTTGGCCCCGCGCGCCGCGCCGAAGGATTCATTGGCGCGATTGGCGATCACTTCATTGACGTTCATGTGGCTCTGGGTGCCCGATCCCGTCTGCCAGACCTTGAGCGGAAAATGATCGTCGAGCCGACCGGAGACGATCTCATCCGCCGCCGCGACGATCTCGGCCGCGAGCTTCGGATCGAGCGCGCCGAGTTCGGCATTGACCTTGGCCGCCGCCTTCTTGCCCAAAGCCAAAGCGTGGATGATCTCGCGCGGCATCAATTGGCCGCCAATGGCGAAATTGCGCAGGGAGCGCTCGGTCTGCGCGCCCCACAGCCGGTCGTCGGCGACTTCGATCGGGCCGAAGGAATCGGTTTCCGTGCGGTGATGAGTCATGGCGGGCCTCGATGGGCTGAGAATGTCAGTCTAAAAAATGGGCGTCGGCCGGACGAAATGTCCTGCCCGCCTTTCACGATTTGGTGATTCCGAAAAGTTGCACCCTAACGGCGGTTCGCGCGTTTCAAAAGACATCCCGTCCGAGGGCGCGCCCTCGCGCGCGGCGCCGCAAGGATATGCCACATGGAGACGACCAAGAAGGCTAGAGGCTTCGCCTCGATGGACCCGGAAAAGCAGCGCGCGATCGCGCGCAAGGGCGGCGAAAGCGTTCCACGCGAAAAGAGAAGTTTTTCCCAGAACGCCGAACTGGCCGCGGAGGCCGGGCGCAAGGGCGGTCGCAGCGTCAGTCCGACCAACCGCAGTTTCGCCCGCGACAAGGACCTCGCCAAGACGGCGGGGCGCAAGGGAGGGCGCGCGGCCCACGCCGGCGCCGAAACCGAGCGTTGAACGAAAAAGAGGCCCCCGAAGGGGCCTCTTTAACGTCTGTCGAGCGACCAGTGCGCCAGTTCAGTGCGCCAACTCAGTGCGCAACATCGGCCCATATCCGCTTCTTGGTGAAATAGAGCAATCCGGCCAGAACCAGCAGGAAGATCATCACGCGCGCGCCGACGCGCTTGCGCTGCTCCATGGTCGGCTCGGCCGCCCAGTACAGGAAGGCCGAGACGTCGCGGGCATATTGCTCCAGCGTTGTCGGCGTGCCGTCGGTATAGTCGACCTGGCCGGCGGTCAGCGGCTTGCCCATGGCGATCCGGTGGCCCGGGAAATAGAGATTCCAGTTCGGATCGTCGTCCTTGGTATAGCCGTTCAGGATCGCGAAGATCAGGTCCGGCCCGACTTCCTGATACATGCCGCCGGGGATCGGCAGAGCGTCGAACACGAAGTTCGGGAAGCCGCGCTCATATTTGATCGACTTGGCGAGCAGCGACATGTCCGGCGGCGCGGCGCCGAGCGAGGCGGCGGCGGCTTCCGGATTGGGGAACGGCGCCGGGAAATAATCCGACGGACGGCCGGGACGGTCGAACATCTCGCCCTGCAGGTTCGGACCGTCGTGGACCGTATAGGTCGCCGCCAGCGTCTTGACCTGCTCCTCGGTGAAGCCCGGGCCGCCCGGCTGGGCGAGCGTGCGCATCGGGATGTGCAGCTCGTGGCAGTTCGAGCAGACTTCCTTGTAGATCTTGAAGCCACGCTGCAACTGGGCCTGGTCGAAGGCGCCGAACGGGCCGGCGAAGACCCAGCTCTGGCGGGTCGGATTCGGCGTTTCGTGTCCGCCGCCTTCTTCCGCGCTGAAGGCCAGTGTGGAGAAGGCGACCACGCCGAGCAGAGCCGCCGTCGCGATACCGAACGTCTTGGTGAAAGCCATTGTTCTGTTCCTCGAATGCGGCCGGTCAGCCCTTGGTCTGCGGAGCGGAGGCGGCGCCCGCCGCGACCGACGAGGCGGACCCGCTCTTGGCGAGCACCGCGTCAGCGATGGAGGCCGGGACCGGCTTGGTCTTCTCGAACAGCCCGAGCAGCGGCAGAACGATCAGGAAGAAGGAGAAATAGCCCACGGAGAGAATGCGGGCGGCGAGCACATAGCCGCCTTCCGGAGGCATGGCGCCGAGATAACCCAGGCCCACGGCGCAGACCACGAAGATCCAGAAGAAGATCTTGTAGATCGGGCGATATTTGGCCGAGCGCACCTTGGAGGTGTCCAGCCAGGGCAGGAAGGCCAGCACCGCGATCGCCGAGAACATGGCGATGACGCCCGCGAGCTTGTCCGGGATCGAACGCAGGATCGCGTAGAACGGCAGGAAATACCATTCCGGCACGATATGCGGCGGGGTCTTCATCGGATTGGCGGGGATGTAATTGTCCGCGTCGCCGAGATAGTTCGGGATGTAGAAGATGAACCAGCAATAGAGCAGCAGGAAGACGACGATGCCCAGGCTGTCCTTGAGGGTGGCGTGCGGCGTGAAAGGCACGGTGTCCTTCTCGACATCCTTGATCTCGACGCCATCGGGATTGTTCTGGCCGACGACATGCAGCGCCCAGACGTGCAGGCCGACGACGGCGCAGATGATGAAGGGCAGCAGGTAATGCAGCGCGAAGAAGCGGTTCAGGGTCGGGTTGTCGACCGAATAGCCGCCCCACAGCCAGATCGTGATCTGGTCGCCGACCAGCGGAATGGCCGAGAACAGATTGGTGATGACGGTCGCGCCCCAGAAGGACATCTGGCCCCAGGGCAGCACATAGCCCATGAAGCCGGTGGCCATCATCAGCAGGAAGATGATGACGCCTAGGATCCACAGCACTTCGCGCGGGGCCTTGTAGGAGCCGTAATAGATGCCGCGGAAAATGTGGATATAGACGGCGAAGAAGAACATGGACGCGCCATTGGCGTGGGCGTAACGCAGCATCCAGCCCCAGTTCACGTCGCGCATGATCTTCTCGACCGAGGAGAAGGCCAGCGTCGACTCCGGCGTGTAGTGCATGGTCAGCACGACGCCGGTGACGATCTGCGCGATCAGCATGAAGGACAGGATGGCGCCGAAGGTCCACCAGTAATTGAGGTTCTTCGGCGTCGGATAGGCGACGAAGGAGCCATGCATGAAGCTCAGGATCGGCAGGCGGGCCTCAAGCCACTTCACCACGCCGTTGTTCGACTCGAAAGTTGAGGGTCCGTGCATCTGGTATCTCTTCGAAAATTCGTTGGAACGGGCGGAACGGTCCGGCGTAAGCCGGACGGCGATCAGCCGATTTTGACTTTCGCGTCGGACAGGAAGCTATATTGCGGGACGGCCAGATTGCGCGGCGCCGGGCCTTTACGGATGCGTCCCGAAGTATCGTAGACCGAACCGTGGCAGGGACAGAACCAGCCGCCATATTCGCCCTGGTGGCCGAGCGGAATGCAGCCGAGATGGGTGCAGACGCCGACGACGATCAGCCATTGCGGCTTCTGGACGCGGGCCGAATCGGCCTGCGGATCGGGCAGAGTGGCGATATTGACGTCTTCCGCCGCCTTGATCTCGGTCGGCGTGCGGTGGCTGATGAAGACCGGCTTGCCGCGCCATTTGATGGTGACGATCTGGCCCTCGGGGATCGAGCCGATATCGACTTCGGTCGAGGCCAGGGCGAGGGTCGAGGCGTCGGGGCTCATCTGGTTGATCAGCGGCCACACGGCGGCGGCCGCGCCCACGGCGGCCAGGGCCCCGGTGGCGATGAAGAGGAAGTCTCTGCGGGTCGGTTCGACCGTCGATGCGCTGGACAAGTGTTCGTCCCCAATCGTTGGCGCGGCTCCACGGAGGCGGAGCCATTGAACTTCGCGCGTCGTCGAACGAATCGTCGCCGCGCGGCGAAAAGCGGTTCCGCCGGAACGCCGGCCGCGCGGCCGGAGCGGACGAGGCGCGGGAGCGACGGAGGGGCGGGCCTGTTTGGGCAAGCGCCGTTATTTGGCGCCTTTCCGCCCTATTGTCCATAGAGCGCGCTAAGAAGAAAGGCTTAGACCGCGCCGCTTTCCGCCTAAAGGACGAGCAGAAGCGCGGCCGCCCAAAAAAGCGGCGCGGGCCGAAGACTGTTGGCGCGGCGCGGCAGCGATGCTATCCAGCCTCATGCCGTCCGCCGAAACGCCGCTCTGTCTCGCTCTGTTCCAGCCGGACATTCCACAAAATGCGGGGACCATGCTGCGGCTCTGCGCCTGCCTCGGGATCGACGCGGCCATTGTCGAGCCGGCCGGATTCCCCATTTCCGACAAGCATTTCCGCCGCGCCGGGCTGGACTATCTCGATCATGTGCGAATCGCGCGTCACCCCTCCTGGCGCGCTTTCGAGCAATGGCGTGCGACATCAGGCCGCAGGCTCCTGCTGCTTTCGACGAAGGGCGACACGCCTTACGCCGATTTCGTTTTCCAGCCCGGCGATATCGTGATGGTCGGCCGGGAATCCGCCGGCGCGCCGCCGGAGGTCCATCAGGCGGCGGATGCCGCGCTGCGCATTCCGATACGCGCGGATTTGCGCTCGCTCAATGTCGCGGTGGCGGCGGCCATGGTTTTGGGGGAAGCTCTGCGCCAAACCAAGGGATTCGCCGGCGACGACCGCGTCGCGGGCGCAAGGGAGGAATTTTCGTGAGCGACGCCATTCTGGACGCGCGCAAACAGGCGGCGGTCGCGTGGTTCGGCGCGCTGCAGGCGCGCATCATCGCCGCTTTCGAGGCGCTGGAGCGCCGCGACGACGCCGTCTTGGCCGAAGCGGACGCCGCGCCCGGAACATTCGCGCTCACGCCCTGGGAGCGGAAAAATCACGACGGCGCGCCCGGCGGCGGCGGCACGATGGCTCTGCTCAAGGGGCGCGTGTTCGAAAAGGCCGGCGTGCATTGCTCCGCCGTATATGGAACCTTCGCGCCGGAATTCGCCCGCCAGATTCCCGGAGCCGATCAGGACCCGCGCTTCTGGGCCGGGGGAATCTCGCTGATCGTCCATCCCCGGAATCCCAATGTCCCCGCCGTCCATATGAATACGCGCATGGTCGCGACCTCGCGCGTCTGGTTCGGCGGCGGCGCGGACCTGACGCCGGTGCTCGACGCCCGCCGCGTGCAGGACGACCCGGACACGATCGCCTTTCACGCCGCGATGAAACAGGCCTGCGAGGGCCACCGGGTCGCGGATTACGATCGCTTCAAGGCCTGGTGCGACGAGTATTTCTTCCTCAAGCACCGCAACGAGCCGCGCGGGACCGGCGGCATTTTCTACGATTATCTCGAAGCCGGCGGCGAGTCCTTCGATCCCGCCTTCGCCTTCACGCGCTCGGTGGGGGAAGCCTTTCTCGCCATATATCCGCGCCTGGTCGAGGCCAATACGGGCAAGGCCTGGACGGAAGCGCAGCGAGAGGAGCAGCTCGTGCGGCGCGGCCGCTATGTCGAATTCAACCTGCTTTACGATCGCGGCACGATTTTCGGCCTGCGCACCGGCGGCAATGTGGATTCCATTCTGTCATCCATGCCGCCTATCGTGAAATGGCCTTGAGGCCGTCGCAACCGCCCGCGCGACCGGCGGGCGAAAAGACAAGAGGAGCAAGGGAAAAATGGACTTCAAACCCGGCGAAGTCGTGCAATTGAAATCAGGCGGACGCGGCATGACCGTCGTCAAGCAGACCAAGGATGCGGTCGATGTGGTCTGGTATGCGGACAGCGACGACGCCATCCGTTCCGCCACCGTTCCCGCCGCCTGCCTCGCCCTGATCGACTTCGACGACGAAGACGATCTCGACGAAGACGAAGACTGACGCCTTCCCCTCAGCGGCGCGGGCGCGGCGGCGGCAGATCGAAATCGGTGGGCGATCCCTCCGGCACATAGACGCCGTCTTCGCGCAACGCGCCGCGCGTTTCCTGCCTCGTTCCGGGCCGCGGCGGCGCGGCGTCGGCCTCCGGCAATTGGGCGTGCAGCGTCACCGGCGCGATCCCGATGGGACGGCGCGGCGGCGCTGGCAAAGGCGTGGCGGCGATCGGAGCGGGCGGAATCGGCGCATTCGCATAGGACGCGACCGGAGCCGGCGCAATCGGCGCCTTGGTCGCCACCGTGATCGGCGGCGGCGGACGGCGCAGCGGCTCCGGCGCGACGCCGGCCGTCGCGAGATTGCCGCCGCCGCTCATGGCATAGGCGGTGGCCGCGCGCGGCGCGCCGGCCTGAGCGATGTCGAGATCGTCGTCGAAATCCGGCGTTTCAGGCAGGTTGTCCTTGCGCGGCGGCGCGACCGTATTCTGCGGCGCCGGTTTGCAGATGCGGCGCGGCCCCGTCGACGTCATGCCATGCATGGCCAGATCGACATGGATATGATTGTAATGAAAGGGGTTCGACCCGGGGGCGAGCACGGTCGAGAAATGATCGCAGGCGCCATTGTGCAGGTCATGCAGAAAGGCCTGGGTCTGCGGATCGCCCCGCCACCAATCGTGGACCAGCGTGATTTTTCGCCCGTCGGCGAGCTGGAAGCCGCCAATGTCGAGGGCGTTGCCGAAGGAATGCTCCGACAGCCGCGCGCCGATCTGGTTGTTCATGCCGCGGCAGGCATAAGACCCCATTGACTCGATCTGCACGACATTCTGCCCGAAGCGGGACAGAGCGGCGGGCTGCACGACATCGGCGAGCCAGACGTCCAGCTCCGCCACCATCGGGCAATCGAGCGTCTGGGTGGAATTGAACAGCACCGCGCCATTCTGCAGCGCGGTGACCTTCAGCGGCTTGGTCAGGCCGCAGATCGAGGGGCCGTCGATTTCACGCGCCGCCGGCTGGACAAAGGCCGACATGGCGACGCGGCGCTCCGCGAAACAGGCGTTTTCGGCGCGCGCGCGCCAGGCCGGACGTTCGGCGCGCTCCCATTTCGAGCATCCGGCGAGGCCGCCGAGCCCGATCGCGAGCAGGAGGAGTGGTAAGCTTCGACGCGCCATGTCGCGATTCCTGCGGCCGACGCGTTAATCCCC
>NZ_JAYSBG010000072.1:0-12421 GCF_041915505.1 Rhodoblastus sp.
CCGGTGCGCGAAGCCAATGAGGCGATGCGCGCGGCGGGCGCGCGGGGCGAGGATATCGAATTGCTCAATCCCGACGCGCGCCATCATCTCGGCGTCGGCCTGGTCGCGCCGGTCAAGGTGCGCGTGCGCGGCTCGGCGGGCTATTTCTGCGCCGGCCTGTCGCATGGCGCACGTTTCGAAATCGAATCCAATGTCGGCTGGGGCGTCGGCGACAGCCTCTATGACGGTTCGGTCGTGGTCGGCGGCAACGCCAGCGCCATTGCGGGCGTCGCCCTGCGCGGCGGCGAAGTGGTGGTGAAGGGCAATATCGGCTCGCGCGCCGGACAGGTGATGAAGGCCGGCACGCTGCTGTGCTGCGGCAGCGCCAGCTTCCTCGCCGGCTATATGATGTATGGCGGGCGGATCATTATTCTTGGCGATTCCGGCGAGCGCGTCGGCGAGGATATGAGCGGCGGCGCGATCTATGTCGGCGGCACGGTGCAGAGCCTCGGCGCCGACGCCAAGCTGGCAGAGATGACGCCGGACGAGGATGCGGAGGTCCGCGCCTTCCTCGCAAAATATGACGTTCCCTTCGACGGCGCCTTCCAGAAGATCGTCAATGCCGGCGCGAAATTGCGCTATGGCGTCAACGAGCCGATCTCGCGGCCGTTGCCCTATACGGTCGCCGAAAACGGCACCTATTGGAACGCGAAAGTCGCCGAGGATATCCACGCCAAGGCTTTGATCGGCCGCTATCGCATTCGCGGCTATGGCGCCGCCAAGAGCATGCCGCATCTCGGCGATATCGCGCTGAAGCTCGACCCGGAACGCATCCGCGCCGCGAGCGACGCGCTCGCCTCGGTCAATCTGAAGACGACAATCGGCGACCGCAACGGCGCCAAGCCGCTCGAACTCTCCATGCCGGTGCTGATCGCGCCGATGAGCTATGGCGCCTTATCGAAATCCACCAAGATCGCGCTCGCCCGCGCCTCGCGGCTCGCCGGCATTGTCGAGAACACCGGCGAGGGCGGCATGCTCGACGAGCAGCGCGCGGAAGCCGGGCAACTGATTTATCAATGCCTGTCCGGGCGGCTCGGCTGGAACATCCACGACATGAAGCGCGCCGACGCGCTGGAAATCTACATTTCGCAGGGCGCCAAGCCCGGCCTCGGCGGCCAGCTCATGGCCAAGAAGGTCACCAAGGAGCTGGCGCGCGTGCGCGGCATTCCCGAAGGCATCGACCTGCGCTCGCCCTCGCGCCATCCCGACATCATGGGCGCCGACGATCTCGTCATCAAGGTCGAGGAATTCCGCGAAGCCACCGGCTACACAAAGCCGATCTCGATCAAGATGGGCGCCGGCCGCGTCCGCGACGACATCAAGATCGCCTATAAGGACGGCTTCGATTTCGTCCAGCTCGACGGCATGCAGGGCTCGACCGGCGCGGCTTCGACCGAAGTGCTGGAAAATGTCGGCATCCCTACCCTCGCCGCCATTCAGGAGGCGCTCGACGGGTTGCGCGAGATCGACGCCGGCGACGACATGCCCATCGTGCTGATGGGCGGAATCAAGGACGGCGTCGACGCCGTCAAGGCGCTCGCGCTTGGCGCCAGCGCGGTTGCGATGGGCACGGCGGCGCTGATCGCGGGCGGCTGCATTTCCTGCATGCAATGCCATGTCGGCAATTGCGTCGTCGGCATCGCCACGCAGGATCCGGAGCACGAGGCGCGCTACCAGATCGACATGCAGGCCAAGGCCATCGCGCGTTATCTCGAAGCCGTGCGCTGGCAGATCGCCACTTTGGTGAAGGCGCTCGGCTACAGCGATTTCCGCGATCTTTCGCGCGCCGATCTGGTGGCGCTGACGCCGGAAGCCGCCGCCATCACCGGCCTGCCCTACGAGCCGAACTACCGCCCGCTCGCCGACAATCTGCTCACCGAGGTCGCCTGACATGGCAAGCTGCAAGCCCTTTTCCGTCGACCTCGGCCAGGACCAGAGCGCGCTGCCGCATTACGAGCCGCCGCCCTGCCAGGTCGCCTGCCCCATCGGCACCGACGTCGCCTCCTATGTCGGCCTGATCTGGGACGGCAAAATGGGCGACGCGCTGGAGGCGATCACCGCCACCAATCCGCTTTCCGGCGTCTGCGGCCGCGTCTGCGACGCGCCCTGCGAGCCGGCCTGCCGCCGCGCCTCATCCGACGGCCCGGTCGCGATCCGCGCGCTGAAACGCTATGTGCTCGACGCGCTCGGGCCGAGCTATCATCTGCCGCCAGTCCAACCGGACAAGGCCAAGAGCGTCGCCATCATCGGCGCCGGCCCCGCCGGACTGACCGCCGCGCAGGATATCGCGCTCGCCGGCTATCGCGTCGATCTTTATGAGGCGCAGTCGAAGCCCGGCGGTATGGCTCTGTGGGGCATCCCGGATTTCCGCCTGCCGAGCGCGGTGGTCGAGGAAGACATCAACCGCATTCTCGAACGCTGCCCCGGCATCACTTTGCATCTCGACGCCCCGCTCGGCGACAAGGTGGCGCTGGACGCATTGCGCGCCACACATGACGCCGTGCTGCTCGCCATCGGCGCCTCGGCCGGTCGCAAGCTCGGCGTGTCCGGCGACGATCTGCCCGGCGTGATCGACGGCGTGTCCTTCCTCAACCGCATCAACGGCGGCGAGCGCCCGACCCTGCCGAAAAAGATCGTGGTGATCGGCGGCGGCGACGTCGCCATGGACGCCTGCCGCGCCGCCTTGCGCTTGCCGGGCGTGGAAAAAGTCGTGGTCGCCTATCGGCGCGGCCCCGCGGAAATTCCCGCCCGCGCCTATGAACTCGCCGCCGCCAAGGCCGAAGGCGTCGAATTCCTCTACAATGTCGCACCGACCGGCGTTGTAGCGGGCGCCGAAGGCCTCGTCCTGCAATGCGCCAAGACCGCGCTCGGCGCGCCTGGCCCGGACGGCCGCCGCGCCTTCTCGCTGGTCGAAGGCTCCGGTTTCGACCTCGATTGCGGCATGGTCATCGCCGCCGTCGGCCAGAAGGCGGTCAGCCTCGAACTGGCGAAACACGGCCTGATGGACGGCGACAAGATTTTTACGCGCGCCTCCGACATGGGGACCAAGCTGCCGGGCGTGTTCGCGGCCGGTGACGCCGCCTTTGGCTCGTCCACGCTGGTGCAGGCCATGTTCCAGGGCCACAAGGCGGCCTATTACGTGCTCGCTGCGCTGGAAGGAATCGCCCATCCTGCGCCTTATCGCACGCCTTACCGCACCCGCAACGTACCGGTGGCGCAGGATCAGGCGTGGGAGAAACTGCCGCACGCTGAGCCGCCCTTCGTCGGGGTGGCCAAGCCCGATCCGTTCGGCGACGCCGAATCCGGCTATGACGCGAAAACCGCCATCGAACAGGCCGCGCGCTGCTATCGCTGCGACACCGAAACCGGCTCGGCAGATTATTCGGTGAAGACCCGCGAAAGCATTTTCACGCTCGCCCGGACCGACGCCAAACCAGCCGATTTCGCCGCCTTCACCCGCGCCAAGCTTGACAGCCGCCCCGACCCCATCGTCGTCGGCCGCGCGACTTTCGACGAGATCACCTTCCTGCCGGCCAATCTCACGCGCCTCGTCATCGACCCCTATCGCGAGGCCTGCAAGACTGCGACCGATCTCGGCAAGGGCCTGAAGCTCGCCCAGCCGCTGCTGGTCGCCGGCTTCGAGGACGCGCCGGAGCCCATCGCCGCCGCGGTCGCCGCCGCCATCGGCGAGGCCGGCGGCGCCTTTCTCGGCCGCAAGCCTTTGTCCGGCCTGACGGCGCCCTGGCTGCAGATCGCAGACCGCCCGGAAGATGCGGATTTATCGGCCGCCGCCGTTCTGCTGCGCACGGACGAGGCGGCGCCGTCCGCCCTCCCGCCGCCGCGTCCCGGCCAATTGCGTGGGCTGATCGCGACCCGAACGACCCTGTTGCGCACGCTCGATCTCGCGCTCGCCGAACAGGCCGATCTCGTCCTGCTCGACGGCTCCGACCATCTCGGCGCCGATTGGGCCGATCTCGCCGGCGCGCCGGACCTTTCCTTGCTGGCGAAGGCGGTCGCTTTTCTGCGCGGACGCAAAGCAGAAGAGGCTTTTCCGCTGATCTGGTTCGGCGGCCTGCGTTCGGGAACCGACCTCGCCAAAATGCTGGCGCTCGGCGCCAATGCCGGCGTGATCGAAGTCGCGGCAGGCCTCGCCATCGGCGGCGCCGTCCAGCCGAAGGGCGTGGACTTTTCGGCCGTGGCGGCCGAGGACGCCCGCCAGCGCCTACAAGCCTTCCTCAAGGCCGCTTCGGCCGAATGTTCGATGATGGCGCGCTGCTGCGGCAAGACCAATGTGCACAATCTGGAGCCGGAAGATCTGCGCACCTTGTCGCTGCGCGCCCAAAACGCGACGGAAATCGTGATGGCGGGACGCAAGAAAATCGCCTGATTTCAACATCTAACGCCTAGCTACGCCCGCGACCCCATTGTCGCGGGTTTTTTCATGAAATGAAATAAAATTTATGCGCATAAAATCGGCTCTATCCAAGTTGCGATGCTGATTTATAGGCGCCCATGCCCAATTTCCGCACTTGACGCGCCATCCGTCACAATCCCCAGCAAAAACAAGCGTTAGATATCAAGGGTTAACACCGGAACCATTGTTGGCACACTAATTGCCAGTAATATTTTGTTCCTTTCAGGAAAGCGCTGGCGACGGCGCTCAAGCTCGGAGTGAGAGCATGTCCGAATTACGCAAAGACAGCCTATCCTTCATCGAGACCCTCGGCCAATCCGTCGCCAATGTCTCGCCCACCCTCACCCCGGCCTTGTCCATCGCGGTCGTCGCCGGCACCGCCGGCACCGGCTCCTGGTTCGTCTATCTGCTCGCCACCATTTCCATGCTGGTGGTCGGCTATAGCGTCGGCAGGCTGGCGCAGAAAATCCCCTCCGCCGGCTCGTTCTTCCTCTATGTCTCGCGCACGCTCGGGCCGTCCTGGGGCATGCTGTCCGGCTGGTCCATGCTCGCCGCCTATCTCACCACCGCCATGGCGCTCACCGTCGCGACCTCGATCTTCATCAAGACCATGCTGACCAGCCTCGGCGTGACCTTCGTTCCGCCCATGCTGCTGCTCTATGGGCTCGTCTCGGCCCTGGCGTGGTTCCTGTCCTCGCGCGACATCCGCATGTCCTCGCGCATCGGCCTCAGCCTCGAAGCTATTTCGGTGGCTATCATTTTCGTCGTATGTCTCGGAGTTCTCTACAAATTCGGCTTCAAGGCCGACATGAAGCAGATCACCATGGAAGGCCTCGCCCCGAGCGCGGTGCCGCAGGCCATCGTGTTCGGCATTTTCGCCTTCGTCGGCTTCGAAAGCGCCGCGACGCTCGCCAAGGAAACCCGCGACCCGGGCGCAACCATCCCGCGCGCCATCAACTGGACCGCGATTTCCGCCGGCCTGTTCTTCGTCTTCACCACCTATGTCATCACCATGGGCTTCGACGACGACGTGACCAAGCTCGCCGCCAGCTCCTCGCCGCTCGCGGACATTCTCAGCAACGAGAGCCCGTTGCTGACCGCGGTCGTCTATTTCGGCGCCTCGATCAGCTCCTTCGCCTGCGCCCTCGCCTCGCTCAACGCCTTCGGCCGGCTGCTGTTCTCGCTCGGCCGCTACCAGTTCGTGCATCAATCGATGGGCATGGTCCACGCCGAGCACAAGACGCCCTATGTCGCGCTCGGCTTCGGCGCCTCGCTTAACTTCGCGCTCTGCGCGGCCTTCGTGAACGCCGGCGCCGAAACCGACACTTTCGGCTGGTATGGCACGATGGCTTCGTTCGGCTTCATCGTCGTCTATCTGCTGTGCTCGATCTGCGCGCCGCTCTATCTGAACAAGACCGGCGAGGCGAAGACCCGGGATGTCGTCCTCGGCGCGCTCGGCGTGGTGCTGATGGCCGGCGCCGTGGTCGGCAGCGTCTATCCCGTGCCGGCCTATCCGCTCAACCTGCTGCCGTACATCTTCCTGGGCTATCTGGCGGTCGGCGTGGCCTGGTTCTTCATCCTCAAGACCCGCGCGCCGCAAACCCTGCTCGGCATCGAAAAGGACATGGAGGTCATCGCCGAAGCCTGACGTTCACGCCGACTGGGGCGGAGGATTTTCCTTCGCCCCTTTTTTCCTGTGACGCATGATCGAATTTGCCTTTCCCGTCGAATGATCGACGGGAAAGGCGCCCGGCGGCGTCAGCCGCCGCCGCGCCGTTCGGCGCGGATACCATCGGTCATTTTCAATGCCCAATGGTATGATTCCTCAACTCTCGCGCTTTGCCGGACCAGCCCGCGATGACTTCTTCCCCGGACCCGCTCGTCTCGGCTGGCTGGACCCTGTCTCTCGGGATGGCGCGCGCCACCATGGCCGCCACGGAATTTCACGTCGCCGCGCGCGGCGAGGATTGCTCCGCCCCGCGCCGCGGCCTCGCCGCCGTCGTGACCGAGGGCGACGAAGCCGCGCCCGCCGCCGCCGAAGCCGCGCAGATCGCCGGCCGCCTGTTCATCGACGGCTATTTCGGCGCGCTCGCCACCTTGTCGCCCGCGCGCGCCGCTACCCAGTCGCTCACCAGCGCCAATGACTGGCTGTTCCGCCAGTCGGGCGCCGATCCTCTCAAAGGCGGCATGGCTGCCTCGCTGGTCGCCGTGCTCGCGCCCGCCGGCAAGAGCGTCGCGATCCTCCATCTCGGCGCCAATCGCATCTATCTGCGCCGCGACGGCGCCGTCCGGAGGCTGACGCGCGACCATCTGCGCCCGCTCGCCCCGGGCGCGGCGCTGACGCGCGCGGTCGGCCTCGATACGGAAGCCCATGCGGAGCTGACCGAGATCGAAGCGCGCCCGGGCGATCTGTTCGTCCTCGTCAGCGCGGCGCTTGCGCGCGGCCGCGATGAAGGCGAACTGACGCGCCTGCTGCTGTCGGATTTGGCGCCGCAAGAACTCACTGAGCGTCTGGTCGAGAGCCTGGGCCAAGGCACGGCGGCGGCGCTCGCCATCGTCGCCACCCCGGCCCCGCAGGCCGAAGACCTCGCGAGCGATTTCGCGCGCCTTCCGGTCCGGCCGCCGCCGCATGAGGGCGATGTGCTCGACGGCTTTCTGATCGGCCGCACGCTCTATCGCGGGCGCTACACCCTGCTCAAGCGCGCCCGCGACACCATTGGACAGCGCGATATCGTCCTCAAGCTGCCGCTGCCGGCCATGGCGCAGGACCCGGTGTTCCAGGCCGGATTCCTACGTGAGGCCTGGATCGGGACCCGGCTGCGCAGTCGCTGGACCGTGGATTATCTCGACGTGCCGCCGGGCCGGCGCGACAGCCTCTATCTCGTCATGCCGTTCTATCGGGGCGAGACGCTCGACGCGCGGCTGACTCGCGCCCCGCCGGTCTCGCTCGCCGAGGGCGCCGGCGTGGCGCTGAGCCTGTGCGAGGCCATCGCCGATCTGTCGACACGACAAATCGTCCATCGCGACATCAAGCCGGAAAACATTTTCCTGCTCGAAGGCGGCGACATCAAGCTGCTCGATTTCGGCCTCGCCGCCTTGCCCGGCCTCGACGATCCCGACGCGGATTCGCTCGGCGGGACGACGCGCTATATGGCGCCGGAATTGTTTCGCGGCGTCGCGGCGAGCGAGAGCAGCGAGGTTTTTTCGCTCGGCGTCACGCTCTATCGCATGTTCAGCGGCGGCGCTTTCCCGTTCGGCCGACGCGAGGCCGTTCCGCTGGCGCGGGCGCGGCCCGATCTGCCGCGCTGGCTCGGCGCGACGCTGGGCCGCGCGCTGGAAACGGATCCGGCCCGGCGCTATCCCGACGCGGCCGCCTTGCGCGAGGCTTTGCTTTACGGACTGGCGCACGAGGACTGGAGCGGGCCGCCCGTGCGGCGGCGCGAATGGGGCCTCGCCTTCTGGCGCGCCGCCGCCGGCCTGCTCGCTTTGGCCTGCCTGCTGCTGATCCTGGCGAGGCGATGAGATGATCGCGCCGCCTGCGGAACGCCGCGCGCTGCGGCTCGCCTTCGGCCTCGCCAGCGCGCGGGGCCGGCGCGCCAGCAATCAGGATTACGCCGCCTTCCGCCTCGATCCCTCGCACGGCCCGCGCGGCGCGGCCGCCGTGGTGGCGGACGGACTCGGCGGCCACAAGGGCGGCCGCGAGGCCGCCGAAACCAGTGTGCGCGCCTTCATCGACGGCTATTACGGCGCCTCGCGCCATATCCCGCCGCTGCAGGCCGCAAGCCGCGCGCTCGAAGCCGTCAATGGCTGGGTCGCGGCGCAGGGACGGCGCGATCCCGCGCTCGAAAATATGGCGACGACCTTCACGGCGCTGCTGCTGACGGGCGGCTGCGCCCATGTGCTGCATGTCGGCGACAGCCGCGCCTATCGGCTGTCGGGCGGGCGGCTCGAGCAGCTCACCGAGGATCATGTCGTCGATATTGGCGAACCGGCCCTGCGCCTGCGCCGCGCCATCGGATTCGAGCCGCAAATCCTCATCGACCATGCCGCGATCGATCTCGCCCCGCACGACCGGCTGCTGCTCTGCACCGATGGCCTGCATAACGCGCTGCCGCTGGCGCGGCTAACGAAAATTCTGGGCGAAGCGGACGCGCCGCCAGAGACCGCCCGGCGCCTCATCGAGGCCGCGCTCGACGCCGGCAGCGCCGATAATGTCACGGCGCTGGTGGTCGAAGTGCTCGACGTTCCGCAAGGCGCGCTGGAGAATTTCACGCCCCGCGCCGCCGCGCCGCCCCGCGATCGCGACGCGCTGCTGTTCTGGCGGATGTTGTCCGGGGTTCTCGCGCTCTGCCTGATGCTCGATCTGCTGCTGCGGCGCTAGAGCAGCGAGATCATAAGGCCAAGCCCAAGTCCGATGGGGGCGCAGGCCTCCGCAGGCGAAACCGAAACAGGAAAATGGCGCATCCGAATCCGCGCTTGAAGGGATTCAGATTTGGCATTCACCTTCTTCTGGCAACGGCCAATTCAAGGTCTGGAATGTCTCGCGAAGCCTCAGCATCAGGCCGGTGGCGGCCAGCTGACCTATATGGATGGCGACGCTGGGGGCCGCCGGGCTTTCCGCGGAAGACCAGTTCGGATCAGGCAAGAATGATGCGACCAGCTCTACCTCATGGTTCGAGGCGACGTTCACGTTCACACTGCCCACCGGGCGTCTAAGATGCCAATGCGTCCCACACGCTATGTCGATTTCCTCTGTCGCGTGCATGGCTCACTCCTTCGCCTGACGGCGATAGCGTTTTCCGATTAAATTCGGGGGGCGCCAGCTTGGTTCCCGCACTGCCCTGGCGGGCGGCGGCGCTGTCAAGCTGTTGATACATCGGGCGCTTGCCTTCGACGCCGCGTCAGATCTCGCCGGTGCGCGAATAGACGATCACGGAGAGCAGGCGGATCGGCAGCTTTTTCAACTCTTCCGGACCATGCGGCGCATCGGCGTCGAAGAACAGGCTGTCGCCGGCGGTCATCGGATAGAGCTTGTCGCCATGGCGATATTGCACCTCGCCTTCGAGAATATAGATGAACTCCTGCCCGGCGTGCTGGAAGATCGGGAAGACATCGGAGGTTTCAGTCAGCGTCACCAGATAGGGCTCGACCACCAGCGACTTGCCGATCGAATGGCCGAGCAGATGATATTGATGGCCCGCACGGGTGCCGCGCCGCTCGATGGCGAGGCCCTGCCCCGCCTTGACGAAAGTCGCGTCGCGCTGCTCCTCGAATTTACGGAAAAAGGCCGTCACCGGCACGTTCAGCGCCTTGGACAAGGCCTGCAAAGTGGCGAGCGAGGGCGAGGTCGCGCCATTCTCGATCTTCGACAACATGCCGGCGGAAAGTCCCGCCTGGCGCGCAAGATCGGTGACCGTCATGCCGAGCTTCACGCGATATTCATGCACCTGCCGCCCGATGGCGACTTCCAGCTGGTTTTCCTTGGCGCCGGCTGTCGAATGCGGGTCTTGTTCTTTCACGTCCACGGCCATGGTCCCATCATCCTGCTGAATTTCATTATAGAAAAGATATTTCCTCACAGGCAATCATTCCGGTGTTCTTTCAGCCTTCGGACTGCGGCCGAAACGCGCCTTGTAAGCCCGGGAAAAATGTCCGCCCGCGATGAAGCCGCAGGCGACCGCCACCTCCATCACTGGCAAACTGGTCTGGCGCAGCAATTTCCGTGCGCGGTCGAGCCGCAGGTCCTGATAATGGCCAGCCACGGACTTGCGCATATGCCGGGCAAACAGCCGTTCAAGCTGGCGTAGCGTAACGCCCGCCGCCTCCGCCAGCTTTTCGCGCGACAAGGGCGCCTCCAGCCGCTCCTCCATCAAGGCCAATGCCTTGAGCACGCGCGGATTGGCGACCTGGGCGCGGTCGCGCAAGGCGATGCGCTGGTCTTCCTCGCCGGAGCGCGCCTGCGTGCGCAAATACCATTCGCTCACCGCCATCGCGAGCCGCGCGCCATGCCGGCGCCCGATCAGATCGACCATCATGTCGAACGCCGCCAGCCCGCCGGCGCAAGTGGCGCGGTCGCCGTCGAATACGTAAAGCGAGCGTTCCAGCAGCACATCGGGAAATTCTTCGATCAATGCCGGAATATGTTCCCAATGGATCGTGCAGCGCCGCCCGCCGAGCAGCCCGGCGCGGGCCAAAATATAGGAGCCGCCCGACATGCCGCCGACCGCCACGCCCGCCGCAGCCGCAGCGCGCAGGCGCGCGAAGGTCGGCTTGTGATCGAAGGCGGCGGGATTGCCGCCCGCGCAGACGAACAGCTGGTCGAGACCTCCCGCCTCGCCGAGGCCGAGATCGGGCGCAACCGTGACGCCAACCGAGGCGCGCGCCGGTTCGCCGTCCACGCTCAGATTGGACCAGCGATAAAGCGGGGCGCCCGCCAGCACATTGGCCGCACGCAGGGGCTCGACCGCCGAGGCGTAGGACATCAGCGGGAAATCCGGCAGCAGCAGGAATCCGATATGGCGGGGCCGGTCTTCGGCGGGCGCGCGGCTTGGTCGCATTAAGGCAAAGACTAGCCGCTTTCAGGCAAGAGCGCAAAGCCGCCACGCGCCATCATGGTCGCAAGGCGCGCGCCGCGCCGCGATGGAAAGCCGATGCGCTATTCGCTGTTCAACGTCATCGTCAACGGGCTGACCGGGAACCGTTTCGCCGAGCCGGCCTGGCGCGACGCCGCGCCGAAACCAGCCTATGACGTCATCATCGTCGGCGGCGGCGGCCATGGCCTTGCCACCGCGTTTTACCTCGCGAAAAATCATGGCGTCCGCAATGTCGCTGTGCTGGAAAAAGGCTGGATCGGCTCCGGCAACGCCGGCCGCAACACCACCATTTTCCGCTCCAACTATCTGCTGCCCGGCAACGAACCCTTCTACGAATGGTCGATGAAACTGTGGGAGGGGCTGGAGCAGGAGCTGAATTACAACGTGATGGCGAGCCAGCGCGGCATCGTCAATCTGATCCATTCCGACGGCCAGCGCGACGCCTATGTCCGGCGCGGCAATGCCATGCGCCTCGCCGGCGCCGACGCGGAACTGCTCGACCGCGATCAGGTGCGCGCCCTCGCGCCCTTCCTCGATTTCGAAAATTCCCGCTTCCCGATCAAGGGCGGCCTGCTGCAAGCCCGCGCCGGCACCGCGCGGCACGACGCCGTCGTCTGGGGCTATGCGCGCGGCGCCGACCAGCTTGGCGTGGACATCATCCAGAATTGCGAAGTCACCGGCTTCCAGCGCGACGCGGAGGGCGGCGTGATCGGCGTCGAAACCACGCGCGGCGCCATCCGCGCGAAGAAGATCGCGCTGGCGGTCGCCGGTTCGACCTCGCGCGTCGCCGACAAACTCGGCCTTCGCCTGCCGATCGAAAGTCTGGTGCTGCAGGCTTTTGTCTCCGAGGGAATCAAGCCGCTCGTGCCGGGCGTCATCACCTTCGGCGCCGGCCATTTCTATATTTCGCAATCGGACAAGGGCGGCCTCGTGTTCGGCGGCGATCTCGACGGCTATAATTCCTACGCCCAGCGCGGCAATCTGCCGGTGATCGAGGACGTCCTCGAAGGCGGCATGGCGGTGATGCCGACCCTTGGAAGGCTACGTCTTCCGCGCCAATGGGCCGGCCTGTGCGACATGACCATGGACGGCTCGCCGATCTTCGAGATCGGCCCACTGCCCGGCCTCTATCTCAACGCCGGCTGGAACTATGGCGGGTTCAAGGCCACGCCGGCCTCGGGCTGGTGCTTCGCCCACATGATCGCCCGCGACGAGCCGCATCCCCTCACCGCCGCCATGCGGCTCGACCGTTTCCGCACCGGCCATCTGATCGACGAAAAGGGAGTCGGCGCGCAGCCGAATCTGCACTGATGCTGATCCCCTGTCCTTATTGCGGCGCGCGCGACGCGCAGGAATTTTCCTATCGCGGCGACGC
>NZ_JAYSBG010000073.1:0-12402 GCF_041915505.1 Rhodoblastus sp.
TGAAGGGCGAAGCGGCAGGCATAGACCTTGCCGCCATCGGCGATGATCTTTTCGATGCGGTTGTTGAAATTGAGATGGCCGGGGAAAGCCTCGTCGCCGAGTTTCGGGAACCCGCGCTGCACGCCGAGGGTGACGCCCGGGCCGTAGAGCAGGACCGATGTTTCGAAGCCCTTCTGGATTAGGCGCGACGTCTGAAGAAGGTTGACCAGGCCGATCGAGCCTTCGAAAGCGACGGTGTGGAAGGTGACCAGCGCTTTTTCGCCGGGCTTGGCTTTGACGTCTTCGAACACTTTGGTTTCGTAATCGACGAGGAAATCGCCCTTCTGGTTGGCGGGCTTGGTGACGACAGGCATTGAGGCTTCTCCTGAGAATTCGATCGCGAACCGATCGCCTCTCATTTTGCAATCAATGTGCCATATCATGCACCATCAATGAATCCAGATTAGACAGTCAAAATACAGTCAATATTCCATTCAATTTTCAAGGGCGGCGCCTAGAAATTGGCGCCCAAGCGAACGGCGAATTGCTCATTCTGTTGGCGCGAAAAAGGCTGTGCAGGGCCGCTTCCACCGGCAGCCCCGAGACAAATCGACCTCGCCCGCGCGCGTCATTTCGCCGCTCTGCCGTCACCCTTCTTGTCAAACCCGCTCAAAACGCGCATAAGAATCGTGATGCAACAATGTCCATACAATTTTTCCCCGCGCCGGAGCGGCGCGGCCATGCGGCGGAGCCTTCGCGATGAAAGACTGGGCCCCTAATCTGGCGACGTCGGGCAAGCCGCTTTATCTGGCGATCGCGGACGCTCTGGATGAGGATATTCGCCTCGGGCGGCTGGCCATCGGCGACCGGCTGCCGCCGCAACGCCGGCTCGCCGAGCGGCTGGCGATCGATTTCACCACGGTCGCGCGGGGCTATGCCGAAGCGCGAAAGCGCGGGCTGGTTTCCTCAACCGTCGGAATGGGCACCTTCATCTGCGCCCGCCATCCGGCCGAACCGGCCCCCCGTGCGGACGACAGGCCGGGCCGGCCCGATATTTTCGATCCGTCGATGAACCTGCCGCCGGAACCGACCGATCCAGAGCTGATTGAACGGATGCGCGCCGGTCTCGCGGCAGTCGGGCAGGATCTCGTGTCCCTGCTGCGCTACCAGCGTTTCGGCGGCGACCAGATCGACAAGGACGCCGCATCCGCCTGGCTCGGCCGCCGCGCTTTGGTGCCGACGCAGGACCGACTGTTCATCACGCCCGGCGCCCATGCGGCGATGATGGGCATATTTTCCGTGCTTGCGACCCGCGGCGACACGATCCTCTGCGAAGCGATCACTTATCCGGGCGCGCGGGCGATTTCAGCCCAGCTCGGCCTCAATCTGCTCGGCTTGCCGATGGATGAACATGGCGTCGATCCGGCGGCGCTCGACGAAGCCTGCCGCCTGCGCAAGCCCAAAGCGCTCTATCTCAACCCGACCTTGCACAATCCGACCACATTGACTGTGCCGGAAGCGCGGCGCGCGGAGCTCGTCGCCGTCTGCCGCAGGCATAATCTGCCGATTGTCGAGGACGACGCCTACGGCTTCCTGCTGCAGAAGGGGCCACATCCTTTCGCAGCGCTTGCGCCCGATCTGACCTGGCATATCGCCGGGCTGGCCAAATGTATCGGCGCGGGCCTCCGCGCGGCCTTTGTCGTGACGCCGAGCGCGAAAGCGGCCTGGCCCTTCGCCGCCGCCATGCGCGCCGCCAATGTCATGGCCTCGCCCTTGACGGTCGCTCTGGCGACGCGCTGGATCGAGGACGGCACCGCCGATTCCATCCTCCGCAACATCCGCGCCGAAACGCGGGCGCGGCAGGCGCTGGCGGCGGAAATCCTGCCGCCGGGAGCGTTCAAGGCCGATCCCCTGAGTTTCTGCCTGTGGCTCACCTTGTCGGAAGGCTGGACCCGCTCGGCCTTCGCCGAACATATGCGGCAGACGGGGCTCGGCGTCGTCTCCAGCGACGCCTTCACCGCCAGCGGCGTTCCGCCGGAAGCGGCGCGCGTTTGCCTCGGCGGCCCGATATCGCGCGAAAAACTGGCCAATGCGCTGGGCTTCATGGCGCACGCGCTGAACGAAGCGCCTAGCCTGGCGACGTCTTTTGTCTAACGGGGGCGATCCCGTCCCGTCAGATTAATGCGCTTCGACCGGACCGGCCGAGGCTTGCGGCTTTTTCAGAAGGGCGATCGCGCCGAGGCTGACGGCCAGACCGACCGCGACGATCCAGAACCCGTCCGCATAGGCCATGACATAAGCCTCCCGACGGACCTGCGAGGCCAAGGTGGCGATAGCCTGCATTTTGGCAAGGCCCGCATCGGCGACATGCGCCTGGAACCCCGCCGCGAGCGCGGCGACGCGCTGTTGCGTATGCAAGGCGTTTTGCGTCAGCGATTCCGACAGCATTTCGAAATGGAACTGCTCGCGCCGGTCGATGATAGTCGCCAGCGTCGCAATGCCGATCGAGCCGCCGAGATTGCGCATCATATTGGTCAAAGCCGAGGCGTCCGCCGTATTGCGTGGCGACAGCCCGGCCGTCGAAATCAGCGACAACGGAATGGTGAAGAGAGGCTGGCCGATGGCCCGCAGCAATTGCGGCAGGATCAGCTGGTCGACGCCGACGTCATGGGTCAGCCCGACATTGATCCAGCAGCTCGCAATGAACAGCACGGTTCCGATCACGACCAGCAGGCGCGGATCGACGCGCTTGAGCAGGAAGGGCATGGCCGGAAACAGCAGAAGCTGCGGCAGCCCGCTCCACATCACCACATAGCCGATCTGCTGCGAATTATAGCCGAGGATCTGCGCGCAATAGAGCGGGATGATATAGATCGAGCCGAACGAGACCGCGCCCAGCACCATCATCAGGAAACTGGAGCCGCCGACGGCGGGAATGGCGAGCAGGCGCAGATTGATGAGCGGCCTCACCGCCATCAACTGCCTGACGATAAAGCCGACAATGGCGGCGAACGACAAAGCCGAGGCCCAGACGATCAGGCTCGAATCGAACCATCCCTTGCGCTGGCCTTCTTCCAGCACGAAGGTCAGCGACGGCAGGCCGAGGATCATCAGGCCGATGCCGAACCAGTCGCCGTCGCGCAATTCGCCCCAGCGCGGAACCGTCTTTTCCAGCCCGATATATTGCATGGCCGCCGCGACCGGCCCAACCAGCAGATTGATGTAGAACAGATAGCGCCAGGAGAAATTGTCGCTCAGCCAGCCGCCGATGGTCGGGCCGATGGCGGGCGCGAAAGTCGCCGTGAAACCGAACAAAGCAATGCCGATGGCCTGCTGCGATTTGGGCAGCCGCCCGCGCACGATGGTGATCGCGGTGGGGATCAGCACGCCGCCGGTAAAACCCTGGCCGGCGCGGAACAGGATCATCTCGTGCAGCGAGCTGGACAAGGCGCAGGCGACCGAGAAGCCGACGAACAGCATGGTGTTGGTGACGAGATAGCGGCGCAGGCCGATCAGCGAGCCGAGCCAGCCGGTCAGCGGAATCACGATGATCTCCGCCATCAGATAGGCGGTCGAGATCCAGCTTCCTTCCTCGGCCGAGGCGCCGAGCGCGCCCTGGATGCTGGAGAGCGAGGAATTGGTGATCTGGATGTCGAGAATCGCCGTGAAGGCGCCGAGGATGGCGCCATAGACGGCGATCCAGTCGCGCAGGGAGGCGCGCGCGCTTTCCGGCGGCGCTATCGTGTCCACCGTGCTCAACGCAATGCCGCCTCTTTCACTTGATCCGCCTCGGGCTTGGTGTTCACGGTCGCATCGGCCGACAGGCCCGGACGCAACGCGTCGATCAGCGGATCGGAGGCGTCGAGCGCGATGCGGACGGGAATGCGCTGCACGATCTTGGTGAAATTGCCGGTGGCGTTTTCCGGCGGCAGCAGCGCGAATTGCGCGCCCGTTCCCGGCGCGAAGCTCTCGACCCGGCCCTTGAATTCATGGCCGCCAAAAGCGTCCAGCGTGAAGGCGACCTGCTGGCCGACTTTCATCGCCGCGGTCTGGGTCTCCTTGAAATTGGCGACCAGATAGATGTCCGCGCCCATCGGGACGATGGTGAGCAGATTGGTCCCCGGCGTCACGAATTGCCCCGTGCGCAGCGAGCGATCGCCGACCACGCCATCGATGGGCGCGACGATCTTGGTGTAATCGAGATTCAATTTGGCCTGATCGACCCGCGCCCGCGCGGCGTCGAGCGTCGCCCGCGCACCCGCCTGCTGCGCCTTGAGGCTGTCGATCTGCTTCTGCGCCGCCTCGAGCGTGGCCTGCGCCTTGTCGCGCGCCGCCTGACGCTGGCGGAGGTCGGCCTGCGCCTGCTGCTGCCGCTGCACCGAGCCCGCGCCGGTTTGCAGCAGGTTCTGGTAGCGCTTGAATTCCTCCTGCGAGAAGGTCAGCGCCGCCACGGCATTGTCCAGATCTGCGCGCACGGATTCGACCTGCGCCTGCTGCTGGCCCAGAGCCGCGCCGACGCCGGCGAGATCGGCTTCGGCCTTTTCGGAATCGGCCTGGGCCGAAGCCAGCGCCACGCGATATTCGCGGTCGTCGATCAAGGCCAGCGTGTCGCCGCGATGGACCGTCTGGTTGTCGCCAACGAAGGCCTGGGCGACATAGCCCGCGATGCGCGGCGCGACCGCCACCTTGTCGGCGTTGAGATAGGCGTTGTCCGTGGAGATCTGATATTGGCCGACGGTCCACCACCGCCAGCCGAAAAAGCCCCCGGCGCCGAGCGCGACGACGAGCAGTCCAGCCAGCAGGCGGCGCTTGCTCGGCCTCTTGCGGGCGCCCTCGGGCGCCGAAGGCTTGTCGCCTTGCTGCGGAGCCTTATCATGCGCGCCAGCCCCCGGAAGCAGAGCGGCATCCTCGAATTGTTCGCTGCGACGAGCGTCCATGATATGATGAGCCTTGAATGAAACGAAACGGTTCAGTTAAATTAATACAGCCGGATCGATTTCGCAAGGCGTTTGCGTTTTGGAGTTTGAGATTTGAATAGCGAGAATGCCCATCGCGACGCCGCTGTCAGGCGCGGCGGCCGTCCCACAAGGGAGGAGGCCGCCCGTCGCGACATTCGCCTGCTCGACGTCGCGACCCGGCTGTTCATGGAAAACGGCTTCGACGCCACCAGCATGGACGCGGTCGCCGAAGCCGCCGGCGTGGGCAAGCCGACGCTCTACAACCGCTACAGGGACAAGAAGGATCTGTTCGAGGCGGTCGTGACCGCGCGGATCAACGAATGGCTGGCGCCTTTGGCCGAAATCGCCGAAAGCCAGGGGAGCGGTGTCGAATCGGGCGAACTAGCGGAGATCCTGGACCGGCTCAGCCGCGCCATGCTGCGCCATGCCTTCAGGCCCGGGGCCGCAGCGCTGCAGCGCGTCATCACCGCCCAGAAGGCGCAATTCCCGGAACTCGCCCAATTCGCCTATAAACAGGGCATGCTGCGGGGCGTCGAGGCCATCGCCAGCATTTTGCGCGCCTTCGCCGCGCGCGACCATCTCGATATCCCGGACGAAAGGCTCGCGGCGGAATTTTTCCTGAATCTCATCCTCGGGCCGTGGTCCCGCGCGGCGCTTTATGGCGTCGAATTCGACCCCGACGGACTGGAGCGGCGCCGGCTCGCCGCCATCCGCCTTTTCCTGCGCGGCATTGGCGCGGCATAAGCGGACATCTTCAGGTTTCCGCTTCAGCCTGGCCGGCTGCGCCGCTGCGGCCAAGAGCGGCCGCAAGGACGCGCCCGACCAAAGGCGCAATCAAAGCCTGAGCCGCAACCACCACGACCATGCCGCCGATAATGCCGACCAGCCGGTTGATGGCCGGCAGGATGTCCGGGGACGGCGCCAATCCCTCCACCATGGACAGGATGACCGCGACGCCCGCCTGGTGTCCGCTATAGGCGGCGTCGCCGCCGCCGTGCTTGACATGGCTGGCGACATAAAGCCCCGCGAACAGCAGGACGAGCCAGAGCAGGATGTTGTCGTCCACGAAATGCATGCAGAACAGGCCGTAGAGCCCGCCCATGACGCAGCCGGCGAGACGATTGAGCGCCGTCAGGACAGGCTCGCGCCGCATCGCCACCAGAATCACGAAAGCGGTGATCGGCGTCTGGCCGAGGCCCGGAAGCTGAAGCGCCTCCCAGATGACGGGGATGCTGGCCGTGGCGAGCCCGCCGGTGATGGCGATCGTCAGCAGGCCCTCATCGAGCGGCGGGGCGAAAATCCCCGGCCTGTCCGGAAAAGGAGCGCTTTCGCTCGGCGGCGACACCACAAGTTCGACGAGAAAGGCGACGCCCACCCCCACCATGATCTCAAGCGAGCGGTAGACCGCCAATCGGAGCGCCGCATCCGGCGCCTCCAACGCGCCGAACATGACCAGAATGACCGTGACCGAGCCGAGCAGCACGGCATAGCCATGGGCGCTGCGCTCCATGCCATAGACGCCGAAGGCGACCGCGCTCGCGACGATCAACTGAAAGATGAGATGATCCGCGACGAAATGCGCGCCGAAATAGCCCACGGCCGCGCCGGCGATGGTGCCGAGACAGCGGTCGACGCTGCGACCCAGCGTGCTGGACATGTCCGGCTGGACGATGGCGACGGCAGTGATCGCAGCCCAATAGGGATTGTCGAGATGAAGCGCCATCGCCACGATCATGGCGAGGACGCTGGAAAGCGCCGTGCGGAAGGCGAGGCTCGCCGTGGGACCGGAAAAGGAGAGCGCGCCGAATTCTTGCTTCAGCGCCTGAGCCATGCGGGAGGAATAGTCGCCCTGGCTCATCCGCCGCGCCTCAGGGAAACAGCACGACCCGCGCGTCCGCGCCCATGAAGAGGGGAGCGTCCGGCAGGGGATCGAAGGTCAACGTCACCTGCATCCGGCGCGCGAGGCGGATCCAGTCGGTGGTCGGCGCGACATAGGGCAGCAGGCGGCCGGCCTCCTGCTCGCGGGAAATGCCGCGTCCGACGCTGGACACGCGGGCGGGAAACAACTTCCAGGGATGACTATCGAGCCAGATCCAGGCGCGCATGCCGGGTTTCAGGCGCGAAGCGACATATTCCTTGAAATTGGCGACCACGCGCCATTGCGTGTCGTCGACGAGGCCGATCACGGGAACGCCGACGCTGGCATAGGCGCCCGGACGCAAGGCGAGATTGGTGACGAAGCCGGGAACCGGCGCGACGAGCCGGGTCCGGGAGAGATTATATTGCGCCAGCGCGAGTTCCGCTTTGGCGACATCGACCTGCGCCAGCGCCGCGGCGACCGCGCCGGCGTTGACGCGCAGCTTGGCCTCCACGCCCGCCGCCGTGTCGAGCGCTTTCTGCCGTTCGTTCGCCGAACGGTCCATGGAGGCCTGCGCGATGGCCTGATCGTTCACGAGAGCGGCGTAACGATCGTAATCGCGCTGCGCCAGAGTCACGGCGGCCCGCGCCGCATCGAGATCGGCGTTGAGCACGCGCGCCTCGTCCTGTTTCACTTTCGCCGCGGCGACCGCTTCGTCGACGCGCCGCTGAATCAGCGCCACGGCGAGATCGAACGGGTGCGGATCGATGGCGGCGAGCGGCGCGCCGACGGCGACCTTCTGGTCGTTCGCGACCTCGACACGCTCGATCACGCCCGCCACTTGCGGCGCGACTTCGACGAAATCCGACCGCACATAGGCGTCATCCGTATAGGCGACGAACGAGCCGGGCGCGAAATAGAGCAAGGCGAGCGCCGTGACCGCGCCGGCTATGATCCAGCGGCGCCGACTGGGCCTGGCCTTCGGCGGCGGATCGTCCCGATCCTCGGGCTCGGCGCTGGACGTCACGGCGCGAAAACCGTCAGGCCCGCAGCGGGATCGGCGCCCGCGCGCTTTTCTGGATCGCCTCGGCGAAAATCGGCTCCCAGGTGCGGATATGGTGTTTCAGCAGCGCCCTCGTCTGTTCGACCTCGCCCGCGCGCGCCAGTTCGACGAGGCGGTAATGTTCGGCGACCGAGGCCGTCTGCCTTTCGCGCCCCGCGCGCGAACTGATGCCGTAAAGCCGCATCTTGTCGCGCAGGCCCAGCGCCATTTCCGTCATCAGCGCATTGCCGGCGGCGGCGATATAGGCGTGATGGAACCGCCTGTCCGCTTCGAGATAAGCGGGCACATCGTCGTCCTCGACCGCGACTCCGACTTCGTCGGCGTAACGCTCGATCCCGTCGAGGCCCTTGCCGCGATTGAGCGCGACGATCTCGGCGGCGCGCGCCTCGATCAATTCGCGCATGTCGAACAGATTGCGCAATTCCTCCAGGGTCGGCTCGACCACCTTGAAGCCCCGGTTGCGCATCGGCTCGATCAGGCCATTGCGGGCGAGTTCGAGCAGCGCCTCGCGCACCGGCGTCGTGGACACGCCGAGATCGGCCGCCAGAGTCGGCGCCGAATACATCTTGCCGGGCGCGCTATGGCCGGAGATGATTTCCGAGCGCACATGCTGAACGATCTGTTCGCGCAGATTTTTTTCCATCGTTCTTCCCTGGCGGCGGCTTTCGCCCTTATCCTGACTTTGGCGGGAACGAGCGTCGCGACGCCGCAAATGTGTCGGCAGGCCACGATAATGCGTTACGATAATGTTCTACATTTGTTTTGGCAAGCTCATCGGCTCACCGTCCCGGCGCTTGAAGGGGCGATTCTGACCTCCAGAAAGGTGTCCGGCCCGTAATGCAGCGTGTTCCTCGAAAAATAGGGCGGAACCTGCATGTCGAATTGCGCATGGCCATGGCTGACGTCGCTACGCAGCAGATCGACGCGGCTGGCGATGTCGAGCCGCAGACGCTCGCCCGGCTTCAGGACCACAGGCTGCGGCGTCAGGCTGAAGCGCAGCGGAACGGGAACGCCCGGCGTCAGCGGCTGGGGCCGATCGATATCAATCGCGATTTCGGTGGCGGTGGAGCGCGCGGCGTCGATCCTGCGGCAGGCGGGGCGGATCGAGCCCATCGACAGGATCTCGTAGCTCCCGTCGCGCGCGACGCGGCCGGTGCGGGCGACGACATGGGAATCGATCTCGTTCGCGCTGAAGGAGAGGCTCAGCGTCAGAGGGCCGGTCAGCTCGGTCTCCGTCTCGACGGGCCATTCGAAACTGAGAAGCGGATTGGCGACTTCGTCAAATCCCGGCGTGACGATGCCGCCGAAAGGGACCGCCGCCCAGTGGTTGGCGCCGGCCTCGCCCGGCGCGCGGTCCAGCCGGTGGGTCGAGGCGTCGGCGCCATTCGAGGCGGGGAAGAGCCGCATCGGCTCGCTGTCCGGGAGCGGCCAGTCGGCGGCGGCGCGAAAAACCTCGGCGCCGGCCGTCCAATAGCGCAGGCGCGGCTGCGCGGCATAGCCATTGTCGGCGCCATAGGCGAGATGATCGAAGAAGGCGAGCGCCTCCAACTGCCAATGATAGGCCGGCAGTTCGAACGCCGCCGGACCGACGATCAGCCATTTGCGATCCGCCGGCGTGCCGGCGTTTTCGAACAGATCATAGGCCCCGAACTGGTGCAGGTTCAGATAGCCCGCATTCTGCACCACGACGAAAGGCGCCTCGATCGCCTCCAGCGCGCCGGACGGGCCGCTGGGGAAAGGAAAGGTCGCGCGGGTCTTGCCGTCCAGCATCAAACCCGCGAACAATTCGCGCGTCTGGCGCGCCGGCTTCAACCGCTCGAAGCCCTTCATGATCCGCGCCATGCGCTTGCGCAAGAACGGCTGCCACAGGCGCTTCAGCGGCGAGTTCGTGATGTGGCTGACCACGGCGCGCGCCAGCGGCGGCACATGCAGCTTGAACTGGAACGGGTTGAAATTGGCGCCCATCCACAAGGCGAAGAAATCCGGCTGCGGCGCGCCGCCGAACATGGCGATGTGGCGGAAATAATCCGTGCAGGTCTCGATGGCGAAAAAGCCTTTGAGCGCGGGCGGGCGCAGCCGCGCGACCTGAATCTGGGTCAGGCCGTAATAGGACGTGCCGAACAGCACGACCTGTCCGTCGCACCAGTCCTGTTCGGACGCCCATTGAATGACTTTCGCGTGGTCCGCGACATCCGTGTCATTGAGGAAGACCGCGTCCTCGCCGCCTGAACGCCCCATGCCGCGCCGCGTCACGATGACATGGGCATAGCCGCGATCCGTGAAGACGGGCGGGCTGCCGGCTTCATTATTGCCGGTCGGAACGCCGGCGGCGTGCAGTTCCTTGGAATAGGCGGCGAAGGCGATCACCGCCGGATAACGCCCCGGCGCCTTGGGCAAATAGACATCGGCCGCCAAAGCGATGGAAGGCGCGACCTCGATCATTTCATCCGCCTGCACACGGCAACCGAGGCCCGAATGCGCGGCCGGGCCAGGCGTCCAGCCGGCGAGCTGGGGGCCGGACAGGCCGCCTTTCAGGGGAATCAGATTATCCCAAAAGCCCGACTCGCTTTTCATGGCTTTCATCTGTCTTCCCTTCCGGATTCCGACCGAAGTTTTTACAGGCGCCGCGAAAAGCGAAAGCCAAGACCTTCCGCCGGAGGTTTCGGCCTGTCGCTCTCCAGATCGCTTGGCGGCGTCATTTCGTCGAACAGGTTTCGACGTCGCCGTGGCGAGTCAATGTCGCGTTCTGGCCCTTGATCCAGAATTCGACGCCCTTGTCGGCATAGCGGCCCCCGTCGGCGGACATCACTTGCGGCAAGGTGAGCGTCTCGCCGGTTTCGAACGTCAGTACGACGTTCCCTAACGCCCCACCGGGCGGGGAGAATCGGGCGGTCAGTTTCGCGCCGCCGCTGCATGTGTAGCGCGCTTCGATCGCATGAGCCGGGCCGACACAGGCCAGGATCGCGACGGCGCCGGCAAGGCAGGCGCGTTTCGAGAAGGCGTCGCCGAACGACAGGCCCGAGGCGGGGCTGCGGCGGGGCAAGAATATCCGGGTCATGCAATCATTCCTGAGGGTGGATCGCGCGCACGGCCCGACGCCTTCCGGCATCCGGCCGCGCAACGTTATGTTGGAACAGGCGCAGCGCCGCAGGTTCTCATTTTAATGTGAACCGACGTCATTCCGTCTTTCAATCGCCGAAATGCTCGGCGGCGAAAGCGATGCCGGCTTGCACCTCGCCGATCGCCTGTTCGATGAGGCCGACAGCGATCGCCTTGTGACCGCCCTTGTCCGGCGTGGCCTGGCGCAGCGAACGCAGGGCACCCTGAAGCTGCCCGAGCGCCCGCTCCATATTGCCCTGATATGCCGATGCATCGCCGGCCGAGGCCGCGAGCAGAGCCGCGCCGCCGGCGCCGGCCGCAGCCAGGCGGAAGAAATTGCGACGCGAGGCGCCATCTGTCGTCATCGTTCGATTCCTTTCGTTTGTGCGCGAGGTCATGGCGCGTCGGAGAAGAATGCAATCAAGAGCCCGACACGGCAACGGGCGGCGCATTCCATTCCGGTTCGCGCGGCGTCAGCGATGCCGGCGCCGCGTTGCCGGAAATGGTGATAATTTGGGGATTTGCGTCATCCCATCCCGGGCGATGACGGACGCGCTTCGGCCGCAGGCGGCGTGGTTGCACCGCAATCACACTTTATCGACCGCCTTGATGGGAGATGGGCGCCGGCACATTGGAGCGTCGCTATGGAGAACGACGCCATGGCCTTAAGCGGCCGGCGTTCGATCCGGGCGCTCGGATGATCGTGTTGGAGAGCGTCATGCGAAGGCGCGGCAGGATCGTCCAAGGGTCGAAAACCAAGATGTCGCGCTCGGCGACGGTGAAACAACGGCAATTCCGCGCCGAGCGCCTTGCCATCACCCCGACTCTGGTTTGATTATCACCCGGCCACCTTGCTCTGTGGCCAATTCCGGTTGATTGGAGCTGTCCGTGAAAAAGATTTCCACTCTCGGCGCGGCATGTCTCATGTCTTTCGCCTTGCATCATGACGCCCACGCGCAGGCGACCCTGAACGGGCTCGCGGTCACGAATTCGACAATTGCCGGGCCGGGATCGTTCAACGTTCCCTCGAACAACGGCAACAATAAATACCCGTTATGGAGCAGCCAAAAGCCAATGAGCGCCTGCGTGACCATTTACGCCAGCACAAGCGCCAATCTTGTCATGGTGATAGGCGGCGGAAACGCCAACAGATCGGCCGCGCTGAACGCCAATGAGACGCACGGACTTTGTTTCGACCTCGCCACGGAGCTATATCTTACCGGGACGGGAAGCGGCTATTGGCGTGTCGACAGATAAAGCCAGCAGAGCCGGAAACGCCCGGCGCGTCCGCGGCGGGTGTTTCTCCAACGGGAGCAAAGCGCCGCGCTCAGCGACGCCCCATCTCGGTCCTCGGCCCAGCGTCGTCTTCCTCTTTGCGCCAATCCTGAAATGATTTCGCTTCGAAGGCGCCGCCATTCGGGCCGACGATATTTCTGACGATATGT
>NZ_JAYSBG010000074.1:0-12380 GCF_041915505.1 Rhodoblastus sp.
TTTCGCACTATCTGGCGCGGAATCTGGCGGAGCTGCGGGCGCGTCACCCTGAACTGGCTGTCGAATTGATCGGCAGCAGCCGCAATCTCGACCTGTCATGCCGCGAGGCCGACCTCGCCATACGCCTGGCGCGTCCGAAAAGCGGCGATTTCGTCGTGCGCCGGCTCGCCCGCCTCGCCTATGGCATCTATGGCGCTGCCGACGCGCCCGCCGAGGACGGCTGGGGCGATTGCAGTTGGGCGGCCTATGAGCATTCACTGGCGCATCTGCCCGAGATGCGCTGGCTGGCGGAGCGCGTGGCCGACGCGCGCATCGTCCTGCGCTGCAACAACATGGACGCTCTCGCCACCGCCGTCGCCGACGGCCTCGGGCTGGCCATATTGCCCCGTCTGATCGGCGCCCGACACGGCGGGCTGAGGCTGCTCTCCGGCGAACGGCCGGTGCTCAACCGCGAGATATGGCTGGTGGTTCCGCGCGAATTGCGCGACGTGCCGCGCATCCGCGCCGTCGGCGACTGGCTGGTGGAGCGATTCCATGCGGATGGGGAAATGTTCGGCTAGCTCGATCTCTAGACTCTTTTGCTATTAGATTCAATCCCACTCGACTCTGGATTCTTTTGTTTTCGCAGCGTCTTCGCGAAAAACCGGCATCCACTTTTTCGCACGCTGCTCTGAGCCCCGACAGCGCGCGGTCTCATAATTGCTGCGCGAGCCAGTCGACCACGCCGTCGAGGCTGTGAAATTCGGCGACGGAGCGCGCGGGAATGTCTGGCGCGCGGTCGCGCGCCATGCGCGCGAGTCCGGCGCCGGGGCCGAGCTCCAGCAGGATCGAGCAGCCCCTTTCGCGCATTCCGTCGAGACAGGCCGCCCAATCGATGGTCTCCGCCAATTGGGCCGCGAGAACCTCCTGCGCCCGCGCGGGCGCAAAGACCGGCGCGCCATTCAATCCCGCCAGCACCGGCGCCGAAGGTCTCTTCCAGCTTGCCGCCGCAAGCGCGTCGTGAAAAGGCGCGACGGCGGGCCGCATCAGGCTGGTATGTGAGGGAATCTGGATCGCCAGCGGCGTGACCTTGGCGCCGCGCGCCTCGGCTTCCGCGCCGCAGGCGGCGATGTCCGCCGGCGCGCCGCCGATCACAAAACGGTCTTCGTCGTTGACGATGGCGATTTCAACGCCATGCCGGACGCACAGCGCGCGAACCGTGGCGCGGTCGAAGCCGCGCAAGGCCAGCATGCCGCCGCCGCCCGGAAAGGCCTCGTCCATCAATTCGGCGCGCCGCCGCGCCAGCGCGATCACCTCGCGTGGCGCCAGCGCATCCGCGCAGCCATAGGCCGCCAATTCGCCGACGCTATAGCCGGCGAGCGCGGCGACCGCAGGCGCGCGCTCTGCGATTTCGGCCCAGACCGCGAGTTGAAACGCGCAAACCAGCGGCTGCGCGATGACATTAACCTGCATGTCGGCGGCGCAGAGCGCGAAGGGATCGCGTCCCGTCTCCTTGGCGAACAGCGCCATCACCTGCCCTGCCCGCGCGCGGCCCTTCAGCAGGCCGAGCATGTTCGGCGACTGATCGCCTTGGCCGGGACAGAGCAGGCCGAGCGTCATGTTCAGCGCCTTATGAATTCAGATCATGCACGAACCAGGCGGCGGCGAGGCAATCGGCGGCGCCGCCTGGCGACAGATGCAGCGCGACACAATCGCCATGCAGGTCGAGCGCGCGCTGGCGCCAGTCGCGGGCGAAAACGCCGCCGGCGTCGAGAAATTTTTGCGCGGCGTTCTGAACGAAAGCCAGTCCCTCCGGGCCGCCGCGATGAATCAGATTGGTGTCCTCCAAACGCGCCATGATGGCGAACAGGCATTGCACCGAGGCGTGTTCCGCATCCGCGCCTTGCGCGAGCGCCTCGCGCAGCGCGGGCGCGGCGACGTTGAACAAGGTCGGCAGTCCCGCGAGCAATTCGTCGCGCGCGCCGCGCGCGCCATAGCGGCGGGACGCGCTCAGACCATGCGAATCGGGCGCGGCGAGACCTGCCGACGCGACGTCTTCGCCCCATAGCGTCAGAATGGTTTCCGCAAGCGCGGAATCATCGGGCGCGAGGCCGCGCGCGCGCCGCCAGCCCGCGGCCGCCGCGAGAAAGCCGAGGCAGAAGATCGCGCCGCGATGCGTGTTGATCCCGCCCGTCGCGGCCAGCATCTTTTTCTCCGCCGCGATTCCGAGCCGCTGCAATTCGGCGAAGGGCGCGGCACGCGCGCCTGCTTCCGCAATTGCCGCGAAATAGGAGCGCAGCGCGAGGATCGAGCGCACGAAGGTCGTGGCGTTCATGTCGTCATGCGCGCCATTGTCGATCGGGCTGACGAGTCCGGGTTTTGGATAGAGCGCCAGTTCGACATGAAGAGCGCGCGTCGCCAGACGCCCGATGGTTGCGGCTACGGCGGAACGCGCGACGGCGCCGGTCGTCTGGACAATCATGCGGCCCTCGCGGCAAGGAGAGAATCGATGTCTTCGATTTGGCGCAGGGAAATGGATTCCGCGCCCTTGACGAGGATCTTCCTTGGCCGCGCCGCGAATTCCCGCCAGGACATGAAATCGCCGTTGCGGAGAGCGATTTCGCCGTCGAGGCGCGGCGCCGGCCAGCGACGCTCGAAATCGCGCAGGAGATCGATCCACGCCCCCAGTTTGGCGCTGTCCTGCGGCGTGAAAAGAAGGTCGATGTCGGAATCCGGCCTGAGATAGCAGTAGCTCGGCTCCGCCGCGAAATGTTGCCATGCGAGCGAGCCGTAGACCCGCGTGTCCGGCGCAATGCGCGCAATCATCGCCGTGAGCTCCCGCATGGCCTCCGGCCAGACCTTTGCAGCGTTTTCGATGACCTCGAGCAGCAAGGGCGCCGGACGCCGCAGCAGCACGGCATAGGCCGAGACCGAAACGCAGATGCGCTGCTTGCCGGGCGTGGCGAGGCCAAGACGCAGCATGTCCGGGGCGTCGCCCTCCTGGCGGCGGGCGACGACCAGCGGTCGGCGCCGCGCTATCCAGCTTTCGAGCAGCTTCCGGCTCTGGCGCGACAGCGTCTTCGGAAGACCCTGCCGCCAGTGATCGGTTAGATAGACCCAGTCGTGGCGCCGAAACACTTTGGCCTTCGGCGTGACGCAGCGTTTAACCTTGAGCATGGCGCACCCTTTCCGATACCGGGCGCGCCAGTTTGCGGCCTTCGCGCTCTTCGCCCCATTGGCGGCGCCGGTCACCCTCGCTAGGAATGTCGAGCGCTTCGGCGAGACGCTGCGCGAGATCGCCCTCCCACAGCGAATGGACCGCGCCCATTTTTAGATAATTGCTTACGCCGGGCGCGAAGACCGGCGAGGTCTTGCTCAATTCCTCCAGCCGCTCCTGCGGGATTTTCGTGATGCGCGACATGGCCGGGAGATTCATCACCCGCACCTCCGCCTCGGGCAACGCATAGCAGCGGTCTGCAAGCAGGCTCGAGGCGAGGAAGCCGCCGCTCACAGCCTCCGAATAAACCAGGCCGATGATCTTGTGGCCCTTGTTTCGCGCCAGTTGCAGGCATTTGGCGAGATGGGCCATATAGCCGTTGATGCCGAGCAATTCGTCGCGGCGACTCAGGCGTTGGCCCTGCGTGTCGACCAGCAGCAGGATCGGCCGGCCGGGATGTTCGCGCACGATGCGCAGCACATCGTCGGCCATGCGGAAGGCCAGTTCGACGCCGATCGGCGCGGCGTCGATGGAACCGATGATCGCGACTGTTCCGCGCTGGCTTTCGCCGGTTCCGTGGAAGAACTGGCCGTCAAAAGCGACGTCGCATCCAGCGGGGAAGAGTTTTGACAGAAGGGTTTTGGCGTCCATGTCAGGCCCTCTTTCCTACGGTGGCGGCGCGGAAGGCGTCGGCCTCCAGCAAAGGCAACTGCTCCGGCTTTTCCACGCCCAGCGACGACCAGATGTCGAGCGCGTCGCGCAAGGTGCCGAAGTTTTTCAGCCGCGCGCCGAGCTTGTCATGTTCGGCGGTGAGCGCTTCGAGTGAAAGGTCCGGCTTTAAGTTCAGCAGCGCGATGGCGGCGTTGCGGAAGGCGACGATATCGTCCGCCACAATGGCGTCGGCCTCGCCGAGCAGATAGCGATGCTTGCCGCCGACCGTGCGCCACACCAAAGCGCGGTCGCGCGAGTCGAATTCCTCGACGCCGCAGGTGGTCTCGATCACTTCCGGCCCGGAAAGGCCGAGCCTGCCCTCCTCGCTCATGACGATGGCGTCGCACAGCCGCGCGACAATGCCCATGCCGCCGAAACAGCCGAACTGGCCGCCGTCGAGCACGATCACCGGCACGCCTTCGCTGCGCAAAGCGAGCACGGCGCGCATGATTTCCGAAACGCCGATCAGGCCGGCATTGGCCTCGTGCAGCCGCACGCCGCCGGATTCCACCAGCAGCACTATGGCGGCAGGTTTTTCGTCGCGGGCGCGCTCCAAAAGGCCGACGAGTTTCGCGCCATGGACCTCGCCCACCGCTCCGCCCATGAAGCCGCCTTCCTGCGCCGCGACGAGAACCGGGCGGCTGTCGAGCGTGGCGCGGCCGACGATGATTCCGTCGTCAAAGGCCGCCGGCGTTTCGAGCTGAACGAGATGCGGGCTGACGACACGTTCGGTCGGCGGCACGAATTCGTGGAAGCTGCCCTTATCGAACACAGCGTGCAGGCGCTCGCGGGCGCTGGACTCGTAATAGCTGGTCATGCTCCGCCTCCCAGAAAATCTTCCACGGCCTGATCCAGCCGCAGCGAAACCACCGCCGGCGTCGCGCCGACATCGTTGATGGAAATGCGCACGTCGGCGAGTTTGTGGCGCGCGAAGAAATCGTCGAGCACGGCTTTCCATGTCTCGCCGAAGCCGCGCGCGGCCGTGAGGATTTCGACCGCGCAGGCGCCGTTGAGGGCGGCGGGCTCGATCAGCACTTCGAGATTGCCCGAGCCGACGACGCCGACAAGAGCCGGCGCGCGCGTGGCGTTCACCGAGGCGCCGCCGAGGAATTCAAAGGTCAGCTTTTCCATGTTCGCCCTCACCAGTTGCGGAAACGTTTGGGCGGGTCGTAGAGACCGCCTGAGGCCCGCACCAGATCCTTCACCGAGCGGGCGGCGAGCAGGTCGCGGGTGGCGTGACGCTTGTCGATGCCGAGATCTTCCGGCCGGCGGATGATTCCCCGGTCGCGCAGATTCTCGACCATCCTCTTGTCGCGGCCGAGGCCGACCGGCGTGTAGCCGGCGACGCCGCGAATGGCCTGCTCCCGCTCCTCGTCGGTGCGGCACAACAGCAGGTTGGCGATGCCTTCCTCGGTCAGGATATGGCTGACGTCGTCGCCATAGATCATCACCGGCGGCAGATCCATATTGGCGCTTTCCGCCAGCTCCCAGGCGTCGAGTTTCTCGACGAAGGCCGGCTGCATATGCTCGCGGAAGGTCTCGACCATCTGCACGACCAGCTTCTGGCCGCGCGGGATCATGTTGCGGCCCTCGCGCGCCTCGCGGCCCGCCTTCAGCCAGGCGGGGCTGGAATGGCGGCGGCCGCGCGCGTCGGAACCCATATTCGGCGCGCCGCCGAAGCCGGCGATACGGCCGAGGGTGGCGGTCGAGCTGTTGCCGGCGAGGTCCATCTGCAAGGTCGAGCCGATGAACATGTCGCAGGCGTAATGGCCCGCCGCCTGACACAAGGCGCGGTTGGAGCGCATCGAGCCGTCGGCGCCGGTGAAGAACACATCCGGCCGGGCGCGGATATAGGCTTCCATGCCCAGTTCCGAGCCGAAGGAATGCACGCTCTCGACAAAGCCCGCCTCGATCGCCGGGATCAAAGCCGGGTGCGGGTTGAGCGCCCAATGCCGGCAAATCTTGCCCTTGAGACCGAGCGATTCCGCAAAAGTCGGCAGGATCAGTTCGATCGCGGCGGTATCGAAGCCGATGCCGTGGTTGAGGCGATTGACCTCATATTCCGCATAGATGCCCTTGATCGCCATCATGGCCATCAGCACCTGTATCTCGGAAATCTGCGCCGGATCGCGGGTGAACAAGGGCTCGATATAATGCGGCTTCGGGCTCTGGATCACGAAATCGACCCAGCCGCCGGGAATGTCGACGCGCGGCAGCGTGTCGAGGATTTCATTGACCTGCGCGATGACGATGCCGCTCTTGAAGGCGGTCGCCTCGACGATGATCGGCGTGTCCTCGGTGTTCGGGCCGGTATAGAGATTGCCGTCGCGGTCCGCCGCCTGGGCGCAGACGAGACTGACGCGCGGGGTGAGATCGACGAAATAGCGGCCGAACAATTCCAGATAGGTATGGATCGCGCCGATCCGGATCTGGTTGGCGCTCACCAGTTTGGCGAGGCGCCCCGCCTGAGGCCCCGAGAAGGAAAAGTCCAACCGGGAAGCCACGCCACGCTCGAACACGTCGATATGTTCAGGCAGCGCCAGAACCGATTGCACCATATGGAGGTCGTGGACCTTGGCGGGGTCCACGCCCACCAGAGCGCGGGCCAGGAAATCCGCCTGCTTCTGGTTGTTGCCTTCGAGGCAGACGCGGTCGCCGGGCTCCAGCACCGCCTCCAGCAGGGCGCCGGCGTCGGCCGCCGCCACTTCCTTGCCTTTGGCCAGAGCGGCGGCGCGGTCGAGTCGCGCCTGCCGGCTGCGGGCCTGTGTGTTCCAGTCTCGCATGAGAGAACCTTTCAAATCGCCGCGTCTCAGCCGAACAGGGCCTTGACCGCGAGGAAGAGGATGGACGGGCCGAGCAGGCAGCCGAAGCCGGTGTGGAAGGTCGCGACCAGCGCGCCATAGGGCACGAGGCGGCGATCCGTTGCGGCGAGGCCGGCGCTGACGCCGCTCACCGTGCCGGCGAGCCCGCCGAACACCATGGCGGCCTGCGGATTGTTGAGCCGCATGAACCGCGCAAACACCGGGGTGAAGATCATCACCAGGATGGATTTGACCACGCCAGTCGCGATGCTGAGCGCGATCACGTCGGACGAGGCGCCGATGGCCGCGCCGGTAATCGGCCCGACGATATAGGTGACGGCGCCCGCGCCGATGGTGGTGAGCGTGACCGGATCGCGATGGCCATAGGCATAGGCGACGCCGACGCCGACGATGAAGGGCAGGATCGTGCCCAGCACCAGAGCGAGGAAGCCGAGCCAACCGGCCTTTTTCGCCTCGTCGACGTGAACCTCGCTCGCGGTGGCGACAATGGTGAAATCCCGCATCATGGCGCCGCCCATCAAGGCGAGGCCGCCAAACAGCTGGAGGTCGGCGAGGCCCTTGGCCTTGCCGGTCATGACGCCGCCGGCATAGGCCAGAGCAAGGCCGGCAAGGACAGCGATGGCCGAACCGGCGACCCGCCCCCGGGTGAGATGATGAGAGAGCTGGTTGGAGATCCAGATCACCAGACCGACGAAGGCGAAGGCGGTGATCAGCGGATTATCGAGAATGGTCTTTTCGATCATCTGGAACATGGCGGACCTCAGCGATGGTCAGGGGCGACCGAGAGGTCGGCGGCGGGATCATGGTCGTCGGTGGTCGGCGCCAGGGGTGAGCTGGCGATATGCGCGCGCTCGATGACCCGATTGATCGCCGAGATGAAGAAGATGCAGGTTGCGAAGGCCCCCGCCGCGCTGAGCAGCGCGATCGGGCCGCTCTTGACCGCCACGATCACGTTCTGGATCGAGGCCATGGCGACCACCACCGGGATGTACATCATGGCCCAGAAGGTCACGCCCTTGGCGGTGTCCGCCGGAAACAGGCCGCGCTTTTGCAGAAAATGCTGGGCCGCGATCAGGAACAACATCGCGATGCCGACGCCGCCGACATTCGCCTTGACGCCAATAAGCGCCGCAATCGCCTCGCCGACGGCGATGCCTGCCAAATAGCAAGCCGCCAGCAGCGCGGTGCCGAAAATCACCATCGCTTTTCTCCCCTGTGTTGGTAAGAGCGGTTTATGTATTCTAATTCCGTTCTATGTATACAGAAAATACGAAACTCGACACAGTGTCAAGCATTTTGTATGATGCCGGCGGAATAAAAACACAGGCAGTGGAATCATGGACTCGTCGCCAAACCGCCTCTCCGAACAATTGCTCGAAGCGATCGAGGAAAGGATCGTCACGGGGGAATATCCGCCGGGCGCCCGCCTCGACGAGGTCGAACTGGCCGAAGCTTATGGCGTCTCGCGCACGCCGATCCGCGAGGCGCTGATCCGGCTCGGAACGATCCGGATGATCGAGAAAATGCCGCGCAAGGGCTGGGCGGTCGCGCCCGCCTCTCCGCGCCGCCTGATGGAAATGTTCGAATTCATGGCGGAACTTGAGGCTTTGTGCGGCCGTTTCGCCGCCAGCCGGGCGACGCCCTTCCAGTTGCAGCGCCTGCTCGCGGCCCATGAGGCCTGCCGGGGCGTCAGGGACCCCGACGCTTATTACCGTCTGAATGAAGTGTTTCATCAGGCGCTCTACGAGGCGAGCGGCAATGAATTCCTGGTCGAGCAGACGCTGGAAATGCAGCGACGCGCGCGACCCTATCGCCGCCTGCAATTGCGCGCGCCGACGCGGATCGCGGATTCCTTCTCCGAACATGAGGCGATCGTTCAGGCGATCCAGGCGCGGGACGCCGACCGCGCCGCCACGACCCTGCGCGAGCACGTCATGCTGCAGGGTGAGCGTTTTTCCAACCTTGTCCGCTCCGTCGAAAAACTCTCCGCCTCCGAGGCGCGGCGCCGCGCCTGAACCGCATCAGGGGAAACAATGCACAATGCGATGATCGTCGCAGGCGCCGGCCTGCTCGGCGGGGCGATGAACGCCATCGCCGGCGGAGGCTCCTTCGTGACCCTTCCGGCCCTTGTCGCGACCGGCATGCCCTCGCTGTTCGCCAACACCACCAACACGGTGGCGCTGGTGCCGAGCGCGCTCGCCACCGCTTTCGCCTATCGCCATGATTTCCGAGGGTTCGACGATGTGAAACTGTCGACCATGTCGATCATCAGCGTGGTTGGCGGGGCGCTCGGCGCCATGCTGCTGGTCAGGACGTCGCAGAAAATCTTCGACGACATTTTTCCCTTCCTGCTGCTGTTCGGCGTGCTGGTGTTCGCCTTCGGGCGCAGCATCGGCGACGCCCTGCGCAAGAGGATCAACATCCATCCGCACGCCTTGCCGGCGGTCCAGTTCATCCTGGGTATTTATGGCGGCTATTTTGGCGGCGCCGTCGGAATCATGATGCTGGCGACATGGAGCGTGCTGACCTCGGCGACCGTCAATTCCATGCAGGCGTCGCGGCATCTGCTCAACGCCTCGATGAACGCCACGGCCTCCATCCTGTTCATCGCCGGCGGCCTGATCTTCTGGCCGGAAATGGCGATCCTGCTGGTCTCCTCGACCGTCGGCGGCTATCTCACCGGCCATTACGGCCGGCGGCTCGATCCGGCCAAGGCGCGGATCGTGATCTCCTGCCTCAACGCAATCATCACGGCGCTGGTGTTCTGGCGGCGCTTCGGCTAGGTTTTTGTTTTCGCCGCGTTTTCTTTACGCGAACCGGGTCCACTTCGCTTGAAAACGCTTTGAGGCGCCCCTTCAGGAACGCCGTGTGGAAGGCCCCGCCCAGCTCCACGATCGTATCCGCCAAAGCCTCGACTGGCGCGTTCGGCCGACCGACCGCCGGAACCACCGCGAATTCGGTCTCGCCCAGAGCCGGAAGGCCGGCCTCGGGACCAAGCGCGACCACGCCATCCGCTTTGAGGCAGGCCGATTGCGCGCCCACGCCGAGGCCGCCCGCAACCGCGCCGACCAGACCGGACAGCGAGCCGCAAGCGCAGGCGACGCGCCAGGGAATATCGGCGCCTTCGAGCGCGACCAGAATGGCCTCGCGCGTGATGCTGCGCGGCGGATAGACCACGATTGGCAAGGGCCGGTCCCAATCGCGCCGCCAGTCCGCCGCCGCCACCCAGACCATCGCCTCGCGCCACACCGTTCGCCCCCTCTCGTCGCCGGCCCGACGCTTAGCGAAAATGAGGTCGAGCGAGCCCTGATCCATGCGCTCGTAAAGATCGACGGCTAGTCCAACGGTCATTTCCAGATCGACGGCGGGATATTTCGACGCGAAGGCGCGCAGAACCCTCGGCAGCAGCGGCGAAAGCGCGAAATCCTCCGAGGCGCCGAAGCGCACCCGGCCGCGCAATTCGGCATGGGAGAAATAACGCTCGGCGCGGGAATGGGCGGCGAGAATTTCGTCGGCCAGCAGCGTCAGCGCCTGACCGTCGACCGTGAGCGCGACCTTATGGGTGTCGCGGTCGAACAACCGCCGCCGCGTCGCCTCCTCCAGCCTGCGCACATGCTGGCTCACGGTCGACTGGCGGAGGCCCCGGCGGCGCGCCGCCTCGGAAAAGGAGCCGGTTTCGGCGACGGCGAGGAAGGTGACGAGAAGATCGGGATCGTAGAACATCGATATCGCGATTCATGATAACTGATAGTGTTGATAGCGCTATTCCGAATGAGCGTAAAGGAGCGCATGGTCCGGCCTCCCAACACAGGCTCGTCAGACCCATGCGCCAGTTCCTGCTTCGCCTCGCGCCCGATCGTTTCACGCTGCTGCTCGTCGCCACGGTCATATTGGCAAGCGTGGCGCCTCCGTCGGAGGCGTTCCAGAACCCGGTGACAATCGCCACCAATGTTGCGATCGCCCTGATGTTCTTCCTTTATGGCGCGCGCCTCGCCACGGCTAATGTTGTCGCCGGCATCGCCCATTGGCGGCTGCATCTGGTGGTGCTGGCCTCGACCTTCGCGCTATTCCCTCTCATCGGCGTGGCGCTGGGGCGCCTGCCGCCGCAGGTGATGCCGGCGCCGCTGGCGCTGGGCATGCTCTATCTCTGCCTGCTGCCCTCGACCATCCAGTCCTCGCTCGCCTTCACCTCGATCGCGGGCGGCAATGTGCCCGCCGCCATGTGCTCAGCGACTTTGTCGAGCCTGGTCGGCACGGTGGCGACGCCCGTTCTCGTCGCGCTATTTGCGTCGGCTCACGGCGCCGCGCCGGCCGGCTCGGCCATCCGCGAGATCGTGCTCCTGCTGGTCGTTCCCTTCCTTGCGGGGCAATTGCTGCGGCCGTGGATCGGCGATTTCGTGGCGCGCCACCGGGCGCTCCTCGGCGCCACCGATCGCGGCTCCATCCTGCTGGTGGTCTATGGCGCTTTCGGCCATGCCGTGCGCGCCGGGTTGTGGAGCGCCTTGCCGCCGAGCAGCCTCGCCGCCGTGCTGGCGCTGGAGGCGCTCGTTCTCGCCATCGCGCTGCTCGGCACGCAGTTCGCCGCCGACCGGCTCGGCTTCAACCGCGCGGACAAGATCGCCATCGTGTTCTGCGGATCGAAGAAAAGCCTGGCGGCGGGCGTGCCCATGGCCGGCGTGCTGTTCCCGGGCCCCGATCTCGGCATGATCCTGCTGCCGATCATGCTGTTCCACCAGATGCAATTGATGGTCTGCGCCGTTCTGGCGAAGCGCTGGTCCCAAGAGCGCCCCGCCGAAGCGGAGCAATTGACGGCCGCGCAGCCAAGCGATGCGCGCTGACCAAAAGGCCACGCCGCCGGCTTCGAACCGGCGGCGAGCATGTCAAATCAGAGTGGAAGCGACTCAGCGCGCGTAAAAGCCGCCTTGGGTCGAGTTCAGATAAGTCAGGCTGCCCGCGACGGCGACCGAAAGCACCTTCTGGATATCCGAATGGATCGATTCCGAGACGAAGATGACGTCTCGATTGCGCATGCTCATGATATTGGCCAGATAGAACCCGTCCGCCGACGAGAAATCGATCCGGTAGACGGTCGGCACCGGGCCTGCATTGAAGCGGCTGACATCATAGCCGAGCGAACGCAGCAGTTCCGGCTTTTCGAAGCGGAACAGGAACACTTCGCCCGCATTGGCGCGCGTCGTGTCGAGCCAGCCAGCCTTCGCCAACCCCTCGGTCAACGACATCGTCTCAAGCTCGAAGGTGAAGCGGCGGTTGTTCACGCCGCCGACCACGCCCGGGCTGGTCGAGCCGAGAACCATGTAGAACTTCGGCACGTGAGCCAGATAGATGGTGTCGCCGGGCGCGAGCGCGACGTCCTGCGAAGGCTCGCGCACGACCGCCTGGAAATCCGCAATATGCTCCGTGCCGCCGCGCTTCAGGCTCACCACCGTTTCATAGGCGGGGTCCTTGGAGCCGCCGGCCTTGGCGATCGCGCCGGTGAGCGAGATGCCGCCCGGATCCATCGAGAACCGGGTCGGCTGGCCGACATCGCCGAGGACGCTGATCGCATTGCCGCGATGCTCGACCACCGTCACCACCACCTGCGGATCGATCGCGCGCGAGCGGAGCTTTTCCGTAATCTCGGCCGAGACCGC
>NZ_JAYSBG010000075.1:0-12368 GCF_041915505.1 Rhodoblastus sp.
CGGCGAAACCGCCGCGCACGAACAGCTTGCTCTTCTTGCTCGCGGTCTCGTCGATCTCGATAATGCCGGCCTTGAGCACGGTCATGACCGGCGCGTGATCCTTCATGACCGTGAACTGGCCCTCGACTCCCGGCACGACAACGGCTTCGACTTCGCCCGAAAACAGCAGTTTTTCCGGCGAGACGAGCTCGAAGTGAAATGTCGCCATAAGACTCTCCAAAACCGGGCTTGCGCCCGTCCGGGCGTTTTGCATTCAATCGCCATCGGCGGGACAATCGCCGCGCCGATGGCCGATAGCCAATGGCCCGCGAATCAGGCCGCCTGGGCGGCGAGCTTCTGGGCCTTTTCGACGGCCTCGTCGATCGAGCCGACCATGTAGAAGGCGGCTTCCGGCAGATGGTCATACTGACCTTCGACCAGACCCTTGAAGCCCTTGATGGTGTCGGCGAGCGCCACCAGCTTGCCCGGCGAGCCGGTGAAGACTTCCGCGACATGGAACGGCTGCGACAGGAAGCGCTCGATCTTGCGGGCGCGGGCTACGACCAGCTTGTCCTCTTCGGACAATTCGTCCATGCCGAGAATGGCGATGATATCCTGCAGCGACTTGTAGCGCTGCAGCGTCGACTGCACCTTGCGGGCGATGTCGTAATGCTCTTCGCCGACGATGGCCGGCGACAGCATGCGCGAGGTCGAATCGAGCGGATCGACCGCCGGATAGATGCCCTTTTCCGCGATCGAGCGCGACAGAACGGTCGTGGCGTCCAGATGGGCGAAGGAGGTGGCCGGGGCCGGGTCGGTCAGATCGTCCGCCGGGACGTAAATGGCCTGCACCGAGGTGATCGAGCCCTTGGTGGTGGTGGTGATGCGTTCCTGCAGAGCGCCCATGTCGGTCGCGAGGGTCGGCTGATAGCCCACCGCCGAGGGAATGCGACCGAGCAGCGCCGACACTTCCGAACCCGCCTGGGTGAAGCGGAAGATGTTGTCGACGAAGAACAGCACGTCCTGGCCCTTGTCGCGGAAGTGCTCGGCCACGGTCAGGCCGGTCAGCGCGACGCGGGCGCGGGCGCCCGGAGGCTCGTTCATCTGGCCATAGACCAGAGCGCATTTCGAACCGACGGTCGAACCGGCGTTTTCCTTGGGATCCTTGTTGACGCCGCCCTCGATCATTTCGTGATAGAGGTCGTTGCCTTCACGGGTGCGCTCGCCGACGCCGGCGAACACCGAATAACCGCCGTGCGCCTTGGCGATATTGTTGATCAGCTCCATGATCAGCACGGTCTTGCCGACGCCCGCGCCGCCGAACAGGCCGATCTTGCCGCCCTTGGCGTAAGGCGCGAGCAGGTCGACGACCTTGATGCCGGTCTCGAGGATCTGGGCCTCGGTGGCCTGCTCCGCATAGGACGGAGCCGGCTGGTGGATGGCGCGCAGGCTTTCGAAGGAGACCGGGCCGGCCTCATCGACCGGCTCGCCGATGACATTGATGATGCGGCCGAGGGTGCCGTCGCCGACCGGAACCGAGATCGGGGCGCCGGTGTCGGTCACGGGCTGGCCGCGGACCAGGCCTTCGGACACGTCCATGGCGATGCAGCGCACGGAATTCTCGCCGAGATGCTGGGCGACTTCGAGAACGAGGCGCTGGCCGTTATTGGTGGTTTCCAGCGCGTTCAGGATTTCCGGCAGGTGGCCGTCGAACTTCACGTCAACGACGGCGCCGATGACCTGGGTGACGTGGCCTGGGGAGCGGGCTTCAGCCATTTTTCGTCCTCACAATCTGGATTTCGGTCAGAGCGCTTCGGCGCCCGAGATGATTTCAATCAGTTCCTTGGTGATCATCGCCTGACGCGTCCGGTTATAGATCGTCGTCTGCTTCTTGATCATGTCGCCCGCGTTGCGCGTAGCGTTATCCATGGCGCTCATGCGGGCGCCCTGTTCCGAAGCGGCGTTTTCCAGCAGGCCGCGGAAAATCTGCACGGAAATATTGCGCGGCAGCAGGGTCGCCAGAATCTCGTCCTGGCCGGGCTCATATTCATAAGCCGCCGTCGAGGCTTCGCCGCCGGCCGGAATTTCCGCCGGGATGAGCTGCTGAGCCGTCGGGATCTGCAGGATGACCGAACGGAACTTGGAATAGAACAACGTGGCGACATCGAACTCGCCCTGCTCGAACAGAGCGATCAGCTTCTTGCCGATCGGATCGGCGTTTTCGAAGCCGATCTGGCGCACCGAGCGCAGGTCGATCAGATCGATGATCTGCTTTTCGAACTGGCGGCGAAGCTGGTCATAGCCCTTCTTGCCGATGCAGAGGATCTTGACCGTCTTGCCCTCGGCCTGAAGCGACAGCGCCTTTTCGCGCGCCAGACGCACGATGGAGGTGTTGAAGCCGCCGCAAAGACCGCGCTCGGCGGTCGCGACCACCAGCAGATGGACGTCGCTCTTGCCGTTGCCGGTCAGCAATTCAGGGCCGCCGGCGACGCCCGAGGCGAGATTGGCCAGCACCGATTCCATGCGCTCGGCATAGGGCCGGGCGGCTTCGGCCGCGGTCTGGGCGCGACGCAGCTTGGCCGCCGCGACCATCTGCATGGCCTTGGTGATTTTCTGCGTCGCCTTCACGGAGGCGATGCGATTGCGAAGGTCCTTCAACGAGGCCATGGTTCATCCGCTCGACTGCCGCTCCGTCCGTCATGCCGACATCGGGAGCGTTCCAGGAAGCGAGCCCGCCGTCTCAGCGACAACGGGCCCGGTTGAATATCAGGCGAAGGATTTGGTGTAGCCTTCGACGACCGCCTTCAGCTTCGCCTCGGTATCGGCCGAGAGATCCTTGGAGGAGCGGATCGCTTCGAGAATGTCGGCGTGGCTGGTGCGCAGCAGCGCCAGCAGACCGTCCTCATACGCCTTGATGCGGTTGACGGGCAGCGCGTCGAGATAGCCGTTCACGCCGGCATAGATCACCGAAACCTGCTCTTCCATCTTCAGCGGCGAGAACTGGGCCTGCTTCAGCAGTTCGGTCAGGCGCGAGCCACGGTTCAGCAGGCGCTGGGTGGTGGCGTCGAGGTCGGAGCCGAACTGGGCGAAGGCCGCCATTTCCCGATATTGGGCGAGCTCGCCCTTGATCTTGCCCGCGACCTTCTTCATCGCCTTGGTCTGCGCCGAGGAGCCGACGCGCGACACCGACAGGCCGACGTTCACCGCCGGGCGGATGCCCTGATAGAACAGGTCGGTTTCCAAGAAGATCTGGCCGTCGGTGATCGAGATCACATTGGTCGGAATATAGGCCGACACGTCATTGGCCTGGGTTTCGATCACCGGCAGCGCGGTCATCGAGCCGGCGCCATTGGCGTCGTTGAGCTTGGCGGCGCGCTCGAGCAGGCGGGAGTGCAGATAGAACACGTCGCCCGGATAGGCTTCGCGGCCCGGCGGGCGGCGCAGCAGCAGCGACATCTGGCGATAGGCGACCGCCTGCTTGGTCAGATCGTCATAGACGATCAGGGCGTGCATGCCGTTGTCGCGGAAATATTCGCCCATGGCCGCGCCCGAGAAGGGGGCCAGGAACTGCATCGGCGCCGGGTCCGAAGCGGTGGCGGCGACGACGATCGAATATTCCAGCGCGCCCTGCTCTTCAAGCACCTTGACGAACTGCGCGACGGTGGAGCGCTTCTGGCCGACCGCAACATAGACGCAGTACAGCTTGGTGTGCTCGTCGGTCGACTGGTTCAGGCTCTTCTGGTTCAGGATGGCGTCGAGCGCCACGGCGGTCTTGCCGGTCTGGCGGTCGCCGATGATCAGCTCGCGCTGGCCGCGGCCGATCGGGATCAGGGCGTCGATGGCCTTGAGGCCGGTCGCCATCGGCTCATGGACCGATTTGCGCGGAATGATGCCGGGAGCCTTCACGTCGACGCGGGCGCGGCGGGTGGCGTTGATCGGGCCCTTGCCGTCGATCGGATTGCCGAGCGCGTCGACGACGCGGCCGAGCAGCTCCTTGCCGACGGGAACGTCGACGATCGAGCCGGTGCGCTTGACCGTCTGGCCTTCCTTGATGTCGCGGTCGGAGCCGAAGATGACGACGCCGACATTGTCGGCTTCGAGGTTCAGCGCCATGCCCTGAATGCCGTTTTCGAACGACACCAGTTCGCCCGCCTGGACATTGTCGAGGCCATAGACGCGGGCGATGCCGTCGCCGACGGACAAGACCTGGCCGACTTCGGTGATCTGGGCTTCATTACCGAAATTCGCGATTTCGTTTTTCAGAATCGCGGAAATTTCTGCGGCGCGGATATCCATCAGCCGACCTCTTTCATACGTGTGCGGAGCGAGTTGAGCTTGGTTTTCAGCGAGGCGTCGACCATGCGCGAGCCAAGCTTGACGACGATGCCGCCAATGATCGACGGATCGACATTGACGTTGACCTTGACGGTCTGGCCGCCCGAAACCTGACGCAGCGCGGCTTCAAGCGCGGCGGAATGATCGGACGAAAGCGGACCGGCGACAGTGACCTCGGCGCGGGCGATTCCCTTCGCCTTGTCGTTCAGGGCGATGAAGGCGCGGATCATGTCGGGGAGGACGAACAGGCGGCGCTTGGCGGCCACGAGCTTGATGAAATTGGCGGTAATGCCGCCATAGCCGAATTTGTCGAGCAGAGCCGTGATGGCCTTGAGCTGCTCTTCGGCCGAAAAGACCGGGCTGATGACGAGACGCTTGAGATCGGCGCTTTCGTTGATCAGGGTCCCGAAATTGCGCAGGGCGTCGGCGACCGGGTCGGCGACATTTTGTTCCTGGGCGAGGGAGAACAGGGCCTGTGCATAGCGTTCCGCAACGCCGGATGTCGGATTGTTGGAGTCGTCGACTTCAGCCACGCGGAAAAGCTCCCTTCGAGATCGGACGACCATCCGCCCTCGAACGGTCCGGCGATAAGCCGCATCATCTCCAAGGGCTGAACTGGCTGGAAACGGAGAGTGGCGAATGCCGGTCTCCCCGAAAGGCGCGGCTGACGTAACATAGGGCTAAAGCCGGCGCAACCCTGAGGGACACGGCGAAAGTAAGGCTTTGGGATAATTTACAATCCAAATCGCCCAGAAATGTCTTAGAGGAAATTTTGCGGATCAACGTCCACCGCCACGCGTAGGCCGCCTCTGGGCGCCGGCGCGGCGTTAAGCATGCGGCGCAAAAACCCCTGCAAATCCGCGCGGCGCGGAGCCTTGACCAGCAGCCGGAACCGGCTTTTTCCGCGCAGTACCGCCAGCGGCGCCTCGGCCGGACCGAGCACGACGATCTCGGCGTCCGGCGATCCCGTTTCGCCGCGTGCGGCGTGACCGGCGCGGGCCAATTCGCGCGCGTAAAGTTCGGCGGAAGCGCGGTCGGCGGCCGAGACGATGATCGCCGCGAGCCGGCCGAACGGCGGCAGGCCCGCCGCCCGCCGCGCTTCGGTCTCTTCGCGGTAGAAGCGCTCGAAATCGCCCGAGAGCAGGGCGCGCAGGACGGGATGATCCTTCTGCCAGCTCTGCAGGAAGGCGCGGCCCGGTTTTTCGCCGCGCCCGGCGCGGCCGGCCACCTGATTGAGCAATTGGAACGTGCGCTCGGCGGCGCGGGGATCGCCATTGGCGAGACCAATATCGGCATCGACCACGCCGACGAGCGTGAGATGGGGAAAATTATGCCCCTTGGCCACCAGTTGCGTGCCGATGACCAGATCGAAAGCCCGCTGCTCGACCGCCTGCAATTCTTCCCGCATGCGCGTCATGCCGCCGGGCATGTCCGACGAAAGAACGAGCCGCCGCGCCTCCGGAAAAAGGTCGGCGGCCTCTTCGGCGAGACGCTCCACGCCCGGCCCGCAGGCGGTGAGCGAATCGGCCGACTGGCATTGCGGGCACACGTCAGGCCGGCGCTCGACATGGCCGCAATGATGGCAGGCCAGCGCGCGGCGATGGCGGTGCTCGACCAGCCAGGCCGAACAATTCGGACATTGGAAGCGATGGCCGCAGGTCCGGCACAAAGTGAGCGGCGCATAGCCGCGCCGGTTCAGGAACAGCAGAACCTGCTCCTCACGCGCGAAACACTCGCGCATGGCCTCGGCGAGGCGCGGCGCGATCCATTTTCCGCGCGGCGGGGCCTCGCGGCGCAGGTCGATTGCCTCGATCGCCGGGAGGGTGCGCCCGGCGAAACGGCTTTCCAGCCGCAGCCAAGCATAGCGGCCCTGCCGGGCGTTTTCCCGCGTCTCGATCGAGGGCGTCGCCGAGGCCAGCACGATGGCGCAGGCCTCCTGCCGCGCCCGCACCACCGCCATGTCTCGGGCGTGATAGGCGACGCCGTCATCCTGCTTGTAGGCCGCCTCATGCTCCTCATCGACGACGATCAGGCGGAGATCGGAAAAGGGCAGGAACAAAGCCGAGCGGGCGCCCGCGACCACCCGGACCGCGCCTTGCGCCGCGCCGCGCCAGATCCGCGCCCGGCGGCGCGGCGAAACCGCCGAATGCCATTCCGCTGGGGCATGGCCGAATCTCCGGGCGAAACGCTCCAGGAATTGCGCGGTCAAAGCGATTTCGGGCATCAGGATCAGCGCCTGCCCGCCGCCGCGCAAAGCTTCGGCGACGGCTTCGAAATAGACTTCCGTCTTGCCGGAGCCGGTGACGCCTTCGAGCAGGATGGGCTTGAAGGCGCGGGCCACGACCGCCTCGCGCAAAGCCTGCGCGGCCTTGTCCTGAACCGGCGACAGATTCGGCGCGGCGAAAGCGGGATCGGGATCGCCGCCGGGGGTTTCGGGCGGCAGCGCGACCGGCTCCAGCGCGCCGTCGTCGACCAGAGCGTCGATCACGCTCTGGGACACCCCGGCGGTTCGGGCCAGTTCGGCTTTGGTCGCGCCGAGGCCGTCGATCAGCGCGGCGAGCGCGCGGGCCCGCGCCGGCGTCGGCCGTCTGGGCGGAACGCCGGTGGCGCGGATGCCGATTCGCGCCGGCTCGTCCTCGGCGTCTTCCGCCGCCCGGGTCGCCATGCGCAGGACCATGCCGCGCGGCGCCAGCGTCCAGGCTGCGACCCAATCGAGAAAGGCGCGCAATTTCGGCGCGAGCGGCGGAAGATCGAGACGGGCGAGAACCGGCTTGAGCTTGTCGCCCTCGCCTTGCCGCAGCGCCCAGACGACGCCGAAAGCCTCGCGCGCGCCCAGCGAAACTTTCACGAAATCGCCCTCAGCGAGGGCGAGCCCGTCGGGAATCCGGTAAGAATAGGGATGATCGACCGCGACGGGGACGAGCACATCGGCGACCGGCGCCTGAGAGCCAGGCGTTTGGGCGAAGAAATCGCGGTCGCTATCCCGGCGCTTTGTCATGGTCGCGATCCGCGCCGGGATGGGCTGGGCTCACCGAGCCGTCACGCCAGCACGCCGTGGCAATGTTTGAACTTCTTACCCGAGCCGCAGGGACAGGGCTCGTTGCGGCCGACGCGGCCCCAGCTTTGCGGATTGTCGGGATCGCGATCCGCCTCCGGGGCGACGGCGCCCAGAGCCTGCGGCGAAAAGTCGCCGGCCTCGATGCGGGCGTTGATCTGGGCGAGCGCCAGTTCGTTCTCGCCGGTCGCCGGATCGAGATGCATCGCCTGCATCTGCGGCAATTGCGGCTCCGGCGGACGCTCGCGCGCAACCTCGATGCGCATGAGCTGGGCGGTGACCATCTCGCGCAGCCGAGTGATAAGCGCATCGAACAGCTCGAACGCCTCGGATTTATATTCATTGAGCGGATCGCGCTGGGCGAGGCCGCGCCAACCGATGACCTGGCGCAGATGGTCGAGTACGACGAGATGCTCGCGCCACAGATGATCGAGCGTCTGCAGCAGGACCTGCTTTTCGATATAGCGGGTCAGCTCCGGCGAATTCATCTGCTCGCGCGCCGCATAGGCGGCGTCGGCGGCCTTTTCGAGCCGGTCGCGCAATTCCTCGTCGGCGATGCCCTCTTCCTTGGCCCAGTCGGCGAGCGGCGGCTCGATATTGAGGGCCGAGCGAACCTCCTCGGACAGCCCGGCGATGTCCCAGGCCTCGGGATAGGCGTCATGCGGCACGTGGCGGGAGACGAGATCCTCCACCACGCCGTGGCGCATTTCGGTGATGATGTCCTCGAGCGAATCCTGCGCCATCATTTCGCGGCGCTGCTCGAACACCACCTTGCGCTGGTCGTTCATGACATTGTCGAATTTCAACACGTTCTTGCGCATGTCGAAATTGCGGGCCTCGACCTTCTGCTGGGCCTTTTCCAACGCCTTGTTGATCCAGGGATGGATGATGGCTTCGCCGTCCTTCAGGCCGAGCTTGACCAGCATGGCGTCCATGCGGTCGGACCCGAAGATGCGCATCAGGTCGTCCTGCAGCGACAGGAAGAACTTGGACTTGCCGGGATCGCCCTGGCGGCCCGAGCGGCCGCGCAACTGGTTGTCGATGCGACGGCTCTCATGGCGTTCGGTGCCGATGATGTAGAGCCCGCCGGCGCCCAGCGCCTTCTGCTTGAATTCCGCGATTTCCGTGCGGATTTCCTGCTCGCGCGTCGTCCGGGCGTCGCCTTCCAGTTCGGCGCATTCCTGCTTCAGGCGCATGTCCAGATTGCCGCCGAGCTGAATGTCGGTGCCGCGGCCGGCCATATTGGTGGCGATGGTGATCGCGCCCGGCACGCCGGCCTCGGCCACGATATAGGCTTCCTGCTCGTGGAAGCGGGCGTTCAGCACCGCGAAATGTTTCGACGGCTTGCCGGAGCGGGCGGAGGCGTAGAGCTTGTCCAGCGCGCCGGGCGCGCCGAAGTCGATCATCTTGTAGCCCTTGCTCTTCAGGAATTCGGCAAGCTGTTCGGATTTTTCGATCGAGGTGGTGCCGACCAGCAGCGGCTGGCCCTTGGCGTTGGCGTCCTCGATCTCGGTCACGATCGCGGTCAGCTTCTCGCCATGAGTGCGATAGACCTCGTCGTCGGAATCGATACGCGCCACCGGCAGATTGGTCGGAATCTCGACCACATCGAGCTTGTAGATCTCGGCGAATTCCTCCGACTCGGTCGAGGCCGTGCCGGTCATGCCGGCGAGCTTCTTGTAGAGGCGGAAATAGTTCTGGAAGGTGATCGAGGCGAGCGTGACGTTTTCGGGCTGGACCGGAACGCCTTCCTTCGCCTCCAGCGCCTGATGCTGGCCCTCGGAATAGCGGCGGCCGGGCATCATGCGGCCGGTGAATTCGTCGATAATGACCACTTCGCCGTTGCGGACGATGTAATCCTTGTCGCGCTGGAACAATTTATGCGCGCGCAGGGCCTGATTCACATGGTGGACCAGGGTCACATTGGCGGATTCGTATAGCGAGCCTTCGGTCAGCAGGCCCGCCTCGCGCAAGAGCTGCTCGACCTTCTCATTGCCATCCTCGGTCAGGCTGGCGCTGCGCTGTTTCTCATCGACCTCGAAATCGCCCGCCTGCAGGCGCGGGAGCAGCTTGTCGATGGCGTTGTAGAGATCGGACTTGTCGTCGGAAGGGCCGGAAATGATGAGCGGCGTGCGGGCTTCGTCGATCAGGATCGAATCCACCTCGTCGACGATGGCGAAGGAATGACCGCGCTGAACCATCTGGTTCAGCTCATATTTCATATTGTCGCGGAGATAGTCGAAGCCGAATTCGTTGTTGGTGCCATAGGTGATGTCGGAGGCATAGGCCTGGGCGCGCTCGACATCGTCGAGGCCATGAACGATCACGCCGACGGTCAGGCCGAGGAAATTATAGATCCGGCCCATATTTTCCGAGTCGCGGCGGGCGAGATAATCGTTGACCGTCACGACATGGACGCCATTGCCGGCGAGCGCGTTGAGATAGCAGGCGAGCGTCGCGACCAACGTCTTGCCTTCGCCGGTCTTCATTTCGGCGATCGAGCCTTCATGGAGCACCATGCCGCCGACGAGCTGGACGTCGAAATGGCGCTGGCCGATGGCGCGTTTGGCGGCCTCGCGAACGGTCGCGAAAGCGGGAACGAGCAGATCGTCGAGCGTCTTGCCGGCGGCGAGCTGGGCGCGGAACTCGTCGGTGCGGGCGCGCAGGGCCTCGTCGGACAGAGCGGCGATTTCGGGCTCCAGCGCGTTGATCGCCGCGATCCGGGGCCGGTAGGTCTTCAACCTGCGATCATTGGCGCTGCCAAAAATCTTCTTCGCAAGGTTCCCCAACATCCAAAACGACCTTTCAGCGCGGCGCCCGCCGCGATCCGTTAGCCGCCGGCTCGGAAAAGGTCCCTGGCCGGCGAAACGCGCCGCCCCTATGTCGGAAGCCCCGGCGCAAGAAACAAGACGCCGCGCCTTGTTCCCGACCACCGCGACATAACTTTGACAAAAGCGGCGCGAAAGCGCGAAAGCGCCGGAAATCCGGCGCGGGAGAGATAGAAGCGCCGCCGCGCCTTGTCAACGCGAGCGGTTTTCGGGCGAGAAAGAGCGGCTCAGCGCGCCCGTTTCCAGGTTTCGCCGCCGCACAGGCCGCCGCCCGGCATGCAGCCGCGAACTTTCAGGTGGTCGAGATCGGGACCCGCCGACAGCTCGCCGTCATAGGTCTTGCCATTGTCGAGATTGAAGATCGGGCCCTTCCAGACATCGCCCTCGCGCCGGAGGTTGATCAGGATCTTCTGGCCGACGGCGGATTTCTCGCCGGGCCCGGGCGGCGGCGCGGCGGCGATGACGCCGCACACGGCCTTGCCGCAGGGTTTTATCCGCACGATGGCCGAGCCGTCCGCCACGCGCCACAGCCCGGTCGGAAACTCCGGCGCCGCGACGACCGGCGAAGCGGCCAGCCCGAACAGAGGCGCGGCGGACAGGAGCAAAGCGGAGAAAAGAACGGTTTTCTTCATGCGCGATCACTCCTTGCGAGGCGGCCCGAAGGCCCCAGCAGGTTTAGTAACGACTCTTCATCCGGTTGAAAAGCCGTGAAAATTTTTTCATCCGGCGCCCAGCGGCGGCAGATTTCGGCGATTTCCCCGGAAAGGCAGTAATGGCGCAGCCGCGCCGCCGAGACGCCGCCAGCGAGGCCGAGCGCGATGCCGGCGCTGCGCGGCGAATAATGCAATATGGCGTCGATTTCGCCTTTGTCGAGCGCCGTGCGGACCTCGGGCGGCAGCGCCGTCGCGGGCCGCGCCTCATAGGTCTCAACCAATGCGAGACGCCATCCTGCCTCGCGCAGGCGCTGCTCCAGCGCCGCCTTGCGTTCGCGCCCGGCCAGATAGAGCGCCGAACGCGGCGGCCGGCTGGCGATCAGCCGCTCGGCCAGCGATTCGGCGTCCGGCGCGACATGATCGATCGCAAAACCTGCCTCCCGGCCGGCCTCGGCGGTCTTCTCGCCGACGCAGACGAGCGGCGCCCCGCGCACGGCCGCCGGAAAAGGCCCGCCAGCAAAGGCCTGGGCGCTGGTGGCGAGAATCAGGTCGAAGGCCGCGTCCGGGAGTGTCGCGCCTGTGGCGACGATCTCTAGCGCGGGCGCGAGAATCGCCTGATGGCCCAGAGCCGCAAGGCGTTTCGCGGTGCGCGCCGCCTGATCCGACGGCCGGGTCACCAATACGCGCATCGCGGTCAGAACGTCAGCAGATCGGCGGGCGCGGCGGCGAGAATGGTTTTCGCCGCCGCCGCGCCGAGCGCTGCAGCGTGATCGACCGGCCCATTGGCGTGAGCGTCAAAAGCCTCGGAGCCATCCTTGCGCAGGACCAGGCCGTAAAAGCTCAGGCCGTTCTCGGCGACGACGGCGTGGCCGGCGATGGGCGTGCGGCAGGAGCCGTCGAGTTCGTGCAGGAAGGCCCGTTCGGCGGCCAGAGCGTGGCCGGTATCAGCGTCGCAGATCAAAGCGAGATCGGCGATGACGCGGGAATCCTCCGCCCGCGCGGTAATGGCGATGGCGCCCTGGCCGCAGGCTGGCGGGAACAGGTCCAAAGGCAGGATGGAGGTCGCCCGATCGGCGAGGCCAAGCCGCTTCAGGCCGGCCAGCGCCAGCAAGGTCGCGGCGAATTCGCCGCTTTCGACTTTCCGCAGCCTGGTCTGGACATTGCCGCGCAGCAATTCGACTTCGAGATCGGGCCGCAGCCGGCGAATCATCGCCTGCCGGCGCAGCGACGCCGAGCCGACGCGGGCGCCCGGCGGCAGTTCCTGCAATGTCTTGGCCGCGCGGCCGATGAAAGCGTCGCGCACGTCCTCGCGCGGCAGATAGCCGGCGACGACGAGCCCCTCGGGCAGCACGGTCGGCAGGTCCTTGGCCGAATGAACCGCAATGTCGATAGCGCCGTCGAGCTGGGCCTGATCCAGCTCTTTCGTGAACAGGCCCTTGCCCCCGACCTCGCTGAGCGGACGGTCCTGGATCAAATCGCCGCTGGTCTTGATGACGGTGATTTCGCAATGTTCTTCCG
>NZ_JAYSBG010000076.1:0-12298 GCF_041915505.1 Rhodoblastus sp.
CTTACAGCCTCGGCGATTTCGGCGCCGATGTCCTCGCCTTGCTGGACGCTTTGGCGATCGGGCGAGCGCATTTTCTGGGCCTTTCGATGAGCGGCGCGGTCGGCCAGTGGCTGGCGATTCATGCGTCCGAGCGGCTGGACAGGCTCGTGCTCGCCAATACCGCGCTGCACTTTCCCACGCCTGACTCCTGGAACGCGCGCATCCGCACCGCGCGCCGGGGCGATATGGCGGGGCTCGCCACCGCCGTGATCGAGCGCTGGCTGACGGCCGGCTTCCGCGCCGCTCATCCAGAAAAAACCGCGCAAATCCAGAGTGTTCTCGGTAAAACCTCGGCCGAGGGCTATGCCGCGAGCTGCGCCGCCTTGCGCGATCTCGACCTGCGCGACGCCATCCGGGCTGCGCCGCCGCTGCCCGCTTTGGTCTTGACCGGCGACGCCGATCCGTCGACCCCGCCGGCGCTCGGCGAAGCCCTCGCGCGCGCCTTGCCGGGCGCGCAGCTTACGCGCCTGCGGGGCGCGCATCTCGCTTGCGTCGAATCGAAAGAGGCTTTTCTCGCCGCTGTTACCGAATTTCTCGCTTAAGCCATCAGCGCGCTGATGAAATCGCGCGCCTCGGCCACGGCGGCGCCGAGCCGTTCAGCTTCGGTCTGGCCCAGTACGCCGGCGCGGGCGCCATGTTCGTAATGTTCCGCCGCCGCCGCCACCGCCGCCGCGCCGACCGCGCGGGCCGAGCCTTTCAGCTTATGGGCCAGATCGGCGGCCTCCGGCCCGGCTTCCGCCTGGCGCAGGCGCTCGGCGATCTGCGCGGCCTGACGCTCGAACAAAGCGAGCAGTTCCTTTTCCAGCGCGCGATCGCCCATGGTCTGCCGCGCGAGATGCACGAGATCGACCGGCGAAGCCTTTTCGACGCGCAAGCCCGGCTCGCCGCCGCGCTGCCCGCCCTCGATCCGAAACGCCGCGACACCCATTTGATTCTCCTGCGCCAAGGCGCGTTCTCGCGAAAATTCGTTAATTCGCCGCCGCCGCCCACCCGTAAAACCCGGGCGCGCGGCATAAACCACAGCCGAATCCCGCCCTGAAACTGCGCGGAAAATATTCACCAAACCCTTATTTTCCAGGCTATTGCGCCTTTTTTTGAAAACATACCTAATGGTCCGTTAACGACGTTAACAAAAGCCTGCGAGCGGGCCGTTTCCATATTTTGGCCGCGAGCGTAGACTGCGACTTGGTTAACTTCCGCTTATTGCGAGGGTTTGGCCGGGCGTCGGCGCGCCGCACCAGCGTCGCGTTGGTTCTTTGTCAGTTGTAGAGGCGATTGGATATGTCCACACCGAGCAAGGCTCAGGATCCCGCGGCGGCCGCTTTGTCCGCCATCGAGGACGCCCTTCGGCTCACGATGGAAACCGAGACGGCGGCTTCCGCGCCAAAGGAAGATTCGCCGGAAGCGGGCAAGCTCGACTTTCATCTGCCCGCCCCGCGCGCCGAAAGCGCGGAAGCCTCCGCTCCGCGCCTGCCGGAAGTCTCGCCCGACGAACTGACCCAACTCGCCAAGGAGCCCGAGCCCGCGCCGCGCGCGCCGACCGGCCCCCGGCCCGCTAACGACGACCTTCCCTCGGTCGGCCAGATTCTGCAAAGCCTGCAGGCGCGGCCCGATTCGGCCGCCTTCACCGCCGCCATCATCGCCTCCGCCGCCTGGGCCGGCCTGTGGATCGGCTATTTCGTCTTCACCCATGGCGCCGCCTTCTCCAATTCGCTGTTCAGCCCGACGGCCGCGCTGTCGGCCTTCGCGCTGATCGGCCCGGTGATCTTCTTCCTGTCGATGGGTTCGGTGATGCGCCGCTCGCAGGAGATGCGTCACACCGCCCGTTCCATGGCGCAGGTGGCGATCCGTCTCGCCGAGCCGGAAACCATCGCCACCGAACAGGTGGTGACGCTGAGCCAGGCGATCCGCCGCGAGGTCGCCTCGATGGGCGACGGCATCGAACGCGCGCTCGCCCGCGCCAGCGAACTCGAAACCATGGTTCGCGCCGAAGTGTCCTCGCTGGAGCGCACCTACGGCGACAATGAGCGCCGCATCCGGCTGCTGCTCAACGAGCTTTCGAGCGAACGCGAATCCATCGTCTCCAACGCCGACCAGATCTCGACCGCCCTTTCCAGCGCCCATACCGCCGTTTCGCGCGAGCTGGAAGCCGCGACCAAGCAGCTCACCGAATTGCTGGAGCAGACCGGCGACCGCATCGCCAAATCGCTTGAGGACAAGGGCGGCGCCATCGAACAGGCCTTCGGGCAATCCGGCGATTCGCTGCTGCAGCAGATTGAGGGCCGCGCCCAGAACCTGCTGGAGCGGTTCAACGAATCCGGCGAGACGACCTCGCGCGTGCTCGACGAGCGCGCGGCCAAGATCGACGGCGACTTGCGCCTGTTCGCGGAATCCTTCCTGCAGCAGACCCAGTCGCGCACTGACGACCTGTCGCAGAGTCTCGGCGCGATCGGCGACCGCCTCGGCGAGACCATCGGCCAGCGCTCCGACGAGCTTTCCGCCCGGCTGTCCGAACAGGCCGGCCGGATCCACGAACTCGTCGCCATCCAGGGGCCGGCGTTCCAGCACTCCCTCACCGCGACCAGCAATGAGCTCAGCGACAAGCTGAACGCGCAATCCGCCGAGGCGCACAGCCTGCTCGGCTCGCTCGGCGAGGCTTTCTCTCAGTCGCTGCAAAGCCATCGCGAGCGCGCGGTGGAGGAATTCGCCGCCGCCGCCGCTGCGGCCATCGAGGAAATGACCGCCAAGGCCGAAGCGTTCCATCTGCATGTCGGCGACACCGCCCAGCGTGCGGTGCAGGATTTCGGCGCCAATGTCGAGGCGATCGGCCAAGCCTATGCCGACGTCAGCGCCAAGACCGTAGAGGAAGTCGCCGGCCGCGCCGGCGCGCTGCGCGAGAGCTTCGGCCAGGCCGCCAACGAGACGCTGGTCGCCTTCGCCGGCCATACCGAAGCCTTCAACGACCAGTTCGCCCGCGTCGCGACCGACGCCATCGAGGCCATCGCCGGCCATACGGTCCAGTTGCGCGACACGGTCGACGAGGCCACCGCCAGCGCGCTGGCGGCCATCGGCGAGCGGACCGACGGCCTGCAACGCCAGCTCGAAACCCTCACCGACACGACCATCGAGCGGCTGGATTCGCATTCCGGCCGCATCGAGACCGCGCTGCACGACAATGTCGAGCGGCTGGAGAAATCGGTCGGCCTGACCACCCAGGAGACGCTGGCCGCCCTCACCGGCCATGCCGACGCCTTCCAGGAGCAGTTCGCCCAGACCGCCCAGCACACGATCGAGGCCATGTCCGCCCAGGGTGAGCGCCTCGAACATCTGGTGGCCGCCGCGACGCAGGACCAGCTCGCCGGCCTGGTCGGCCATACCGAAACCTTCCACCAGCTCTTCACCGAGACGGCGCGGCAGACCGTGGACGCGATCGTTGTCCAGAACGACCGTCTGGAGCGCAGCATCGGCGGCGCGGCGGAAAGCCAGCTTGCCGCCTTGTCGAGCCAGACCGAGGCGCTCGAGCAGCGCCTCGCCGGCTCGACCGAGCAGGCGCTCGCCGCCATCGCCGAACATGTCGACCGGCTCGACCACAGCGTCGCCGCCGCGATCGAGACGCCGCTCGCGACCCTCGTCAGCCAGACCGAAGCCTTCGAGCAACGCTTCGGCGAAACCGCCCAACAGACCGTGGAGGCGCTCGCCGCCCACACCGACCGGCTGGACCGGAGCGTCGCCGCTGCGCTCGAGACGCCGCTTGCGACCCTTGTCAGCCATACCGAAGCCTTCGAGCAACGCTTCGGCGAAGCCGCTCAGCAGACCGTCGAGGCGCTCGCCGCCCACACTGATCGGCTGGACCAGAGCGTCGCCGTCGCGCTCGAGACGCCGCTTGCGACCCTCGTCAGCCAGACCGAAGCCTTCGAGCAGCGCTTCGGCGAAACCGCCCAGCACGCGGTGGAGGCGCTCGCCGCCCATACCGAACGGCTGGAGAAGACCGTCGCCGCTGCGACCGAAGTCCCGCTCGCGACCCTCGTCAGCCAGACCGAAGCCTTCGAACAGCGCTTCGGCGAAACCGCCCAGCAGACCGTGGCGGCGCTCAGCGCCCATACCGAGCGGCTGGAGAGAAGCGTCGCCGCCGCGACCGAACTGCCGCTGGCCGCTCTCGCCGGTCAGACCGAGGCGTTCGAACAGCGCGTCGAGGAGAGCGCCCGCAAGGCGATCGACACCGTCGCCGCGCACAATGAGCGGCTTGAAAAGACCGTGACGGCCGCGACGGCAAGCCAGCTCGCCGCCCTCAACCAGCACGCCGAATCCTATCAGGACGCATTCAACCGCCTGACGGCGGAGACCTCGGAACAAGCGGAGCGGCGCAGCCAGGAGCTGCGCGACGCGCTCGCCGGCGTCAGCGAGTCGGTCGGCGAAGCCCTCGCCCGCAATGTCGCCGAGACTCAGGCCCGCTTCCAGACGGCGGCCGACGCCACGCTCAACGCGCTGCTGGCGCAATCGGCGACGGTGGATCGGAATTTCGCCGCCACCGCCGGCGAGACCGCCGAATCCATCGCACGGCGCGTCAACGAAACGCAGAGGGGCTTCGCCCAGGTCGCGTCCGAGGCCGTGGCGGCCATCGGCATGCATGGCGACCGCGTGTCGGAAACCCTGTCGGAGCGCCTCGACGCCTTCGAACAGGTCCTGCTGCGCGGCGGCGAGGAAGCCTCGGGCAGCATCGGCGCCCACGCCAGCCGCATGTCGCAGGAGATCGCCGCGCAAATCGAAACCTTCGAGAGCCGCATGGCGGCCGGCGTCGCCGACACCCAATCGCGGCTCATCGACCACGCCGAACGACTCAAGGCCGATTTCGTGGCGCAATTCGCCGCGCTCGACCAGCTCATGCGCTCGGGCGGAGAAGGCTCTGCGGATCACATCAAGACGCAGACCGACGCCCTGCGCGCCATGCTGGAAGAGACGCTCGGCGCGTTCGACAAGGCCATCGCCGAATCCGGCGGCGCGGCCGTTGCCCGCATCGGCGACCAGTCCGAAGCCCTGTCCGGCGCCATCGCCTCACGGCTGGCGACGATCGAAATGGCGATCAATATCCACGGCGCCCAGCTCGAAACGCGCCTCGGCCGCCGCGCCGAGGAGACGACCAATCTGCTGCAGCAGCAGATCGATCGTTTCGAGAACCGCACCTCGGACAAGACCAGCGACGTCGTGCGCATCATGGACGACCTGATCGCCAAGGCCGACGAGGGCCTCGGCGCCCGCTCGCGGCAGCTCAACGACGCTCTGGCGGGACGCGCCATCGACATCGCCAAGGTGCTCGGCGAGGGCGGCCGCGAGGTCGGCAAGGCGCTCGACGCCAAGGCGCGCGAGCTCGACGAGATCATCCTGGCGCGCTCCACCGCGCTCACCGAGGAACTCTCGGCCAAGGCCGAGGAAATCAACGTCACGCTCGGCGGCCGCGCCGATCAGATCGCCTCCAATCTCGGCGGCCATATCGACCGCTTCGAGCGCAATGTCGTCGCCCGTCTCGACGAGGTTGGCGACGAAATCTCCGGCAAGGCGAACGAGATCGACCGGCTCCTGCTCGCCCGCTCCTCCGCGCTGTCGGATGAGCTTTCGGCCAAGGCCGACGAGATCAACGCCACGCTCGGCGGCCGCGCCGGCGAGATCGCGGCCACCCTCGACGGTCAGATCGACCGCTTCGAGCGCAATGTCGTCGCCCGCCTCGACGAGGTCGGCGACGGGATTTCCGGCAAGGCGCGCGAGATCGACCAGCTCATCCTCGCCCGCTCCTCCGCCGTCTCCGAAAATCTCGCCGCCAAGGCCGACGAGATCAACGCGACGCTCGGCGACCGCGCCAGCGAGATCGCGGCGACCCTCGACGGCGAGATCCTCCGCTTCGAACGCAATGTCGTCGCGCGTTCGACCGCGCTCGCCGGGGATCTGGCGGCGCGCGCCGATCAGATCGACCAGACGCTCGGCGACCGCGCCGGCCAGATCGCGGCCGGCCTCGGCGGCCATCTCGACCGCTTCGAGCGCAGCGTGGCCGAACGTCTCGGCGCGGTCGGCGCCGAAATCTCGGGCAAGGCCCGCGAGGTCGACGAGATCCTGCTCGCCCGCTCGACCGCTTTGGCCGACGAACTCTCGGCCAAGGCCGAGCAGATCGACGAGACCCTGGGCGGCCGCGCCGCCGAGATCGCCGCGAACCTCGGCGGCCATATCGACCAGTTCGAACATAATGTCGTCGCCCGCCTCGGCGAGGTCGGCGCCGAAATGGATCGCCGCATCGGCGTGATCGAGCAGACCGTCGACGGCCGCGGCCGCGCGCTGGCCGACGAATTGCGCGCCCGCGCCGCCGAGCTGCACGAATGGTACGATTCGCGCGGCCTCAAGCTGGTCGAACTGCTTACGTCGCGCGGCGGCGAGGTCGTGTCGCAGATCGTCGCCTTCAGCGAGAGCGCGGTCGGCGCGCTGGCTAACCGCTCGACCGACGTCCTTGAAACCCTGGCCCAGCGCCAGGCGGAAATGAGCGGCGCACTCGACGAAGCCGGCCGCCGCATCAAGCAGGACGTCGGCGGCCTCGTCGCCAATATGACGGAAACCCATCGCGCTTTGCTGGCGACGATCGACAATGCGCAGGCCGGGCTGCAAAGCGCCGACGAGGCGCTGTCGCCGAAGATCGGCGCCCTAGGCGGCGCGGTCGAATCGCTGCATGGCGAGGTCGACCGGCTCGACGCCGTCGCCCGCCAGGCCGGGGAAGGCGTGGAGGAAGCCGCGCGCTCCGTTCAGGAGCAGACCAAGACGCTGCAATCCTCGCTGCGCGAAATGTCGCTGGTCCAGGCCCAGATCGGCCGCGCCTTCGACGTCCGTCTCCACGAAATGTCCCGCAGCCAGAGCGAGATCGACGAGGCGCTGCAGCAGCGCCTGGCCGAATTGGCCAAGGCTCAGGAAGAGACCGACGGCGCGCTGGAAGCGCGGTTCCGCAGCCTCCAGACCCTTTACGACGAGGCCCAGAGCCGCCAGTCGGAGTTCGAGGCGCGTCTCGACGCCTTCTCGGCCACCATCGGGCGGACCCTGTCGCAGGCCGAGGCGCGGGCGCGCGAGGTCGGAACCTTCCTGTCAGACGCCGCCGCCTCGTCGGCCGGCATGCTGACCGGCCAGCACGAGGAGCTGCGCCAGCAGGCCATCCGCGAACGCGAACGCACCGGTGCCGAACTGACCGCCGCCTATGAGCAGACGCTGGCGCAGATGAATCAATTGTTCCAGCAGAGCACCGAACGCTACAAGGGCGTGTCGCAGGAGCTGCGCGCCATGACCGGCGAGATCCAGCGCGAGCTGGAGGCGACCCGCCAGGAGTTGCGCCGCGGCACGGTTGACCTGCCGCGCGAAACCAGCGAGCAGGCGGCGGCCATGCGCCGCGTGGTCGCCGACCAGATGAAGGCGCTGAACGAGCTGACCGAACTGGTCGCGCGCTCCGGCCTCGCCTATGACGTCGCCGAACCGGCGCGTCAGGAACCTGTTCGTCAGGAACCCGTGCGTCCGGCGCCCGCCCCGGCCCCGCGTCGCGAGGTCCGCAACGAAAACTGGAGCGAGCCGGCCCGCGAGACCCCGCGCTTCGACCTGCGGCCCCCGGCGCCCCGCGCCGCGCCGACGGCCGCTGCTCCCACGCCGGCGCCGGCTCCGGCGCGCGGCAAGGAGCGCAGCGGCTGGATGAGCGACCTGCTCGCCCGCGCCTCCGCCGACGAGCCGACGCCGGGCCACAGCCAGGACACGGCTGGCCAAGGTTATCAGGCGCCGGGCGAATCGCTCGACAGCCTGTCGGCGGAAATCGCCCGCGTGGTCGACGAGAACGCATTGATCAACGCCTGGGACCGCTTCCGCCGCGGCGACCGCTCGGCCTTCAGCCGTCGGCTCTATACCGCGCAGGGGCAGAAGACCTTTGACGAGGTGCGCCAGCGCTACGCCAGCGAGCCGGACTTCCGCGTGACGGTGGACCGCTATCTGCAGGAATTCGAGCGCCTGCTGGGCGAAGTCAGCCGCGACGACCGCGACGGGCTGCTGACCCGTTCCTATCTCGCCTCCGAGACGGGCAAGGTCTATAGCGTGCTCGCCCACGCCTCGGGCCGCCTCGGCTAAGGCGGGAAAGCCCACAAGCATAGCGAAACGCCCGGAGCGATCCGGGCGTTTTTCATTTCAAGGAGCTGGGAGCCTCCGCCGGCGGGACGGCTCGCCCCTATCGGGCCGCGCCGGCCGCCCAGGCCACGATCTGGCCGAGCACCTTTTCCGAGGCGCCGTCGAGCGCCTGCGCCGCCGCGCCGGCGACAATCTCGCCGACCGGCTCGGAAGCCGAGAACACATGCGCGGCGACGACCTGTCCGTCGGAACGCGCAATCAGCCGCGCCGTCAATTCGACATCGGCCGTCCGCGTCGCAGCGTCTATGCCGAAGCGCCGGATTTCGAGCGCCAGCGTGAATTGCGCGCCTTCGCCGGACAGCGACACCTGGCGGATCAGCCCGGCGTTCTCGAAGCTCTGCGCGGCCCGGCTCTGGAGCAACGCCGGCAGCCGATCCGCCCAGCGCGCGCCGGGCACGCGGCTCAGGCTGCCGTCGGCGCCGCGCACCACGATCAGATCGCCATCGAGCGGCGGGACGGCGGTGGGCTGGGCGACGAAGATTCGCGCGATCAGGCCGCGCGCCTTGGCCGAGGCGGCGCTGAGATCGAAACTTTGCGGCGCGGGCCCGAGGCTGCCGCAACCGGCGAGGCCGAGCGCCACGACCATGGCGCCCGCGATCAGGCCGATCGGCGTCCGGCGACGCCCGCTTTCTGCGCGCAAGATGGTCACGCGATCCCGATCCCTCTGCTCGAGCCAAAGGCTCGCTGCAATGCAAAAGCAGAGCCGCCGGGAAATGACAAGCCGCCTTTCGTCACCGCCGCCCTCATCGTCCGGTATATTCGGGCAGCGCCGGCTTGGGCCCGAATATGATGCTCTGCGGGTTCTTCTCGATGGTCTTCACGGCGTGATCGACGTCCTGCAGGGTCTTGCGGCCGTCGACTGCGAGGCCCTCATATTGCTTCAGCCCGGTATTGGCGAAGCGGCTGAGATTGTCAGCCAGCTTGCGGATCGAACGCGCCGCCTCCGAAATATCGGAAATCATGGTCTTGCCGGCGCCGTCGCCGAGCAAAGTATTGACCTTGGCCATGGCCTGATCGGCGTTATTGACGATATTGCGCACCTTGCCCGGCTCGATGCTGTTCAGGGCCTGCAGGAAATTGCCGTTCTTGTCCGCCAGCGTTCCGGTGATCTCCTGAACATTGGTCACGGTGGCCTTCAGCCCGGGGCCAGTGTCCTTCAGCAATTTGTCGACCCCGCTCAGCACCTCGTCCGCCTTGCTGGCGAGCGATTGCGCCCGCTGGATCAGGTTCTGAAGCTGCGAGGGCGCGGCGTTGATGACGCCGTTCGGCGGCAAGCGCTCGGCATTGGCGCCGCCGCCCTGAAGCGCGACCGAGGCCACGCCGGTGAGGCCGCCGAATTCGAGCGACGCGGCGGTGTCGGTCTTGACCGGCGTGCGGGCGTCAATGGAAATCCTGGCGTAGACCCGGCTCGGGTCCTCGGGAATCAGCCCCAGTTCGGTGACCTCGCCGACCTTGAGGCCGTTGAATAGCACGGAGGCGCCGTTCAGCAGGCCCGAGACCGACCCATTGAAATGGATATTATAAGTCGTCCGAACAGTCTGTTGCCCAAAAGTCTTGAACCAATAGATGAAGCCAAACGCGCCGAGAATCACGGCCAGCGTGAACAGGCCGATCAGCGCATAATTGGCGCGCGTCTCCATATTCGGCTCCTTCTAGCTCCGTGGTCCGCGGCGGCCGCGGATGAATGGGGATCGCCTCATGCGCGCGCCGCCTCCGGCGCTTCCGAAGCGGGACAATCGTGATCCGACCTGACGATCGAGCGCGCGCGCTTGCCGTGGAAATAGGAGCGCAGCCAGGGATGATCGGACGCCAGCATGGTCGAGAGCGGCCCACAGGCGATGACCTTGCCGTCCGCCAGCGCCGCAATGGTGTCGCATATCGAATAGAGCGAGTCGAGATCGTGGGTCACCATGAACACGCTCAAGCCGAGAGTCGCGCGCAGGGTCGCGATCAGCTCGTCGAATTCGGCGGCGCCGATCGGGTCGAGGCCAGACGTCGGCTCATCGAGGAACAAGAGCTCCGGGTCGAGCGCCAGCGCGCGGGCGAGCGCCGCGCGCTTGACCATGCCGCCGGAAAGCTGGGAGGGAAATTTGTCGGCGGCGTCGGGCTGGAGCCCGACCAGCTTGATCTTGAGCATGGCCAGCTCGTCCATCACGGACTGGCTGAGCGACAGATATTCCCGCATCGGGGTCTGGATGTTCTGCTTGACCGTGAGGCCCGAGAACAGCGCGCCGCCCTGGAACATCACGCCCCAGCGCCGCTCCAACGCGCGATGGGCGGCGGGCGAGAGCTTGTCGATATCCTCGCCGAACACCTCGATCGTCCCGGCCTGTTTGGGCACCAGCCCGAGAATCGCGCGGGTCAGGACGGATTTGCCCTGGCCGGAGCCGCCGACGAAACCGGTCACCTCGCGCGGGGGCACGTCGAGATCGAGGCCCTTCAGCACCGCTTTCGCGCCGAAGGACACTTCCAACCCCCTGACCCTGATGATCGGCTCCGGTCCCTGCTCCGCCATTGCCGCCCTCAATAATGGACGCCCGCGAAAAAGATCGCGAACAGCCCATCGACGAAAATGACCATGAAAATGGAATTGACCACCGCCACCGTGACGCCCCGGCCGAGCGATTCCGCCGAGCCCTCGACGCGGAAGCCTTCGATACAGGCGATAATGCCGATGACCAAAGCCATGAAGGGCGACTTGATCAGCCCGACCAGGAAGGTGTTGAGGCCGATGGCGTCCTGCAGCCGCACCAGGAATGATTCCGCGCTGATGCCCTCATAGAGATAGGCCGTGACCATGCCGCCGCCCAAAGCCGCCATATCGGCGATGAAGGTCAGCAGCGGCAGTGAGACGATGAGCGCCATCATGCGCGGCAGCACCAGCACCTCCATCGGCGCCATGCCCATCACGCGCAGCGCGTCGATCTCCTCGCGCATCTTCATCGAGCCGAGTTCGGCGGTGATGGCCGAGCCCGAGCGGCCGGCGATCATGATCGAGGTCAGCAGAACCCCCAGCTCGCGCAGCACCAGCACGCCGATGAGATCCACGGCATAGGTCGAGGCGCCGAAGCGGCGGAGCTGGAAGACGCTCTGCTGGGTAACGATGCAGCCGACCAGGAAATTGATCGTCACGATGATCGGCACGGCGCGCAGCGCGAAGGATTCCATATGGAACACCATCGACGTCGGCCGCGTCAGCGCGGGATTGAAGGTCACGCGCAAGGCCGCGCCCGCCAATTCGCCCAGGAAGGCCACGCCGGCCACGACGTCGGAGGCGATCTTCACGCTCCAGCCGCCGAGCTGGCTGAGCTGCGCGAGCAGGAAATTGGGCTTGGGCGCGCGCGGGGGCGGCGCGCAATAAGCCGCCTCGTTGAGCAAAATGCTCTGTTCGCGGTCGAGGCTGCTATATTCCGTCGCTGCGCCAGCGGCGGCGATCTGGGTCCGCGCCTTGTCGATCAGCCAGGCCCCGGCGGTGTCGAGCCGCGCGACGCCGGCGAAATCAATCGCGACATTGGCCGCGCCCCGGCCGGCCGCGCCGAGCGCGGCGGCGGCCTTTTCCAGCGCCCGCGAGCCGGCAATCGTCCAGGCGCCGCGCAGTGCGATCCGGACGTTCGCGCCGTCCCTTTCGACTGAAAAGTCCGGCTCGGCGGATGTGGAACTCGACATTCAGCGCGTTTCCGCTTGTCTCGATATCAAAGTTGAATACCCTCGCGAGCCCGTTTAGGCAAAAGCGAAATGCAAAAAACATGCTCTTCCAAGCCTTTGCTTGCATCGGCGCAACACTATGACCGCGCCTGACTCCCGCTTTCTCACCCTTGGCGCGGAGCGATTCGCGCTGCAAAACCCCTTCGTGATCGCGCGCGGGGCGAAAACTGAGGCCGTCGTCGTCGTCGCGACCATTCGGCAAGGCGCCTTCGCCGGACGCGGCGAATGCACGCCCTATGCGCGCTATGGCGAGAGCGTGGACAGCGTGACGCAACAGATCGAATCGGTTCGCGCGGCCATCGAGGCCGGCGCCGACCGCGCCGCGCTGCAGGCTTTGCTGCCGGCGGGCGCCGCACGCAACGCGCTC
>NZ_JAYSBG010000077.1:0-12174 GCF_041915505.1 Rhodoblastus sp.
AGCCCCAGATCGGCTCTTGAACGCCATGCGCCGCCCACATCCGGCGGTTGGTGAAGCCGATCTTTCGCCCGACGATGGTCTCGCCGCGCGCCTCGAATGCGGAGCGGAGCAGCGGAGTCACCCGATACGCGTCTGCGACGCTCAATCCGCCGGGCGACTGAGAAAAGGCGGGAATCTGGCGATGGCTCGCCAAGGAGGAGACCACTTTCGTCGCAATGGCGTCCGCATCCATGGGCGTCGGGCCTCTTCCCAAGCGAGTCCGCTCCACCGAACGCGCGGAGGAACCGAAAGGTTCAGCCTGCGGCGGCCATGCGGCTTACGGCGGCTCCCGCACAAAGCCGCGGGAGGACCGAGAGGGTCGCTCCGCGCGGAGTTTTCGACTTCGGCGCCAAGGCGGGCTCGCGCCGCCATCAAGGGTCCGGCGGCGCGGAGAGATGCTTTTTCAGACGATATTCGAATTGGCCGCGGCGCATTTTCAACAGGCGGGCGGCGGCGGAGACATTGTCCTTCGCCTGTTTCAGGGCTGCTTTCAGCACATCGCGCTCCAGTGCCTCAAAGGACTGGAAGTCGTCCAAAATCGCTTCGGCGATCGGCGTCCGCGCGTCCTGCTCTTCGTTGATCGGCGCGCCATTGTCGCCGGGATCGAAACCGGCGGGACGGACCTGCTCGCCGCCCGTGAACAGATGGCGCAGATCGACGGCTTCGCCATCATCCGTCAGGATCACGGCGCGTTCGATGATATTCTCCAGCTCACGGACATTGCCGGGCCAGTCATAGTCCCACAAGGCGCGATAGGCGCGGCGTGTGAAACCGGCGACCTTCTTTTCATATTTGCTCGCAAAGCGCTGGACGAAAAACGACACCAGCAGCGGAATGTCGTCGCGCCGGTTGCGCAGCGCCGGGATCGAAATGGGATAGACATTGAGCCGGTAGAACAGATCGGCGCGAAAGCGCCCTTCCGCCACCTCTTGGCGTAAATCCTGATTGGCGGCGGCGACGATGCGGACGTCGATCTTGCGCACCCTTGTGTCGCCCACGCGTTCGATCTCGCGCTCCTGCAAGGCCCGCAGCAGTTTTCCATGCGCGGAATGCGGCAGGCTTGCGATTTCGTCCAGAAAAAGCACGCCGCCGTCGGCGCGCTCAAAACGGCCGGGCCGCTCCTTGTCGGCGCCGGTATAGGCGCCGCGCTCGACGCCGAACAATTCCGACTCGACCAGCTCATGGGGAATCGCGGCGCAATTCACGGCGACGAAAGGCTTGTCCGCGCGCCGGCTCATCGCGTGCAGCGCGCGCGCGAACCGCTCCTTGCCCACGCCGCTCTCGCCGAGGAACAACACCGTGGCGTCGGCGCGCGCCACGCGCCGCACCATGTCGGCCGCGGCTTTGAAGCCGGCCGACGAGCCGACGAAATTGTCGAATCCCTCGCCGGGCGCGGCCGAGCCGCGCGGCGTCGTCTCGAAGGGCGCCTGCAACAGGCCGGCGTCCTCTTCGTCAAGGTCGCGCCAGTCCGTCAGCGCGCGCCCCACCACCCGGCAGCGGCTGTGGCCCATGGCGACGCATTCCAGCTCGCGCCACAGGATCGGCATGCCCGTCACCGCCGTGCAATAGCCGTTGGCGTAGCCGACCATCATCCAGCAGGCCGGCTCGCCGCTCAGGCCGGAATGGTCGAGATGGGCCTGCGCCTCGAAGGAGGCGCTCCAGTAATAATCGCCCCAGAACGCGCCGCGTTCGCCGTCGCAGACCATGGCGTCGACCGGATGATTGCGGACGAAGCCCTCGATTTCGCGCAGGCGGGGTCCCATGGCGAGCTGTTCCTCGACCCGGCGCTGGCCATTGTCCTCGCGGATGCGCACGCCGTCGTCAAAACCCTGTTGATAGCCGAGCCGCGTCATGATCTCGCGCGCCTGCGGCAGCCCAAGGCGCTCGATCAGCTCGCGGCGGAGATCGGTGAAGGCCGCCGCGTGGAACAGCAGCATGCGTTGGCCATAAAGCGAGATATGGCCGGAATCCGGCGCGAAATGCAGATGATCGCGCAAGGTCCGGTCGAAAGCGCTCGACAAATTGGTATCGAGCCGCGCCTTCTGCGCCGCGTCCCGCGGCTCTCTGGTCGCCGCCATGTGTCCTCCCGATTTTTTTTTCGAGGGTTTCACGAAATAGCGAAAACGAAAAGGCGATATTTTCTGAAATATCGAAATTTGCCGTTGCAGGGCCGCTGTGGCGTGCGCAATTATCGTCTAATAGTTTGATATTTATCATTTTTTATTGAATGGCACGTTTCTCGCTATCCTCCATCGCGAAGGGCTGCGTCTTCCTGAAAGACCGCAAGACCCGAACGACAAGTCGCAAAGCGACGCTGAGGGAGAGAACGCCGATGACTTATGCGGGCTTGGCCGTCGATGACGGCTGGCTTCGGACGATTGTCGCCCGACGGACGATCGAAGCCGAGGATATCGTTTCCCTTGCGCTCGATCCGGGCGGGCCTGACGCCCTGCCAACCTTCGAAGCGGGCGCGCATATCGAAATCGCTTTACCCAACGGCGTCATCCGCCCCTATTCGCTCTGCAACGCGCCTTGCGACGTCTTGAGCTATCAGATCGCCGTCCTGCTTGAGCGCGAGGGACGCGGCGGCTCGCGCGCGGCGCACGAACTGGCGGAAGGTCAGACGCTGCTGGTGCGGCCGCCGCGCAATTTCTTCCCGCTGGCGGCGGATGGCCACAGCCTGCTGATCGCCGGCGGGATCGGGCTGACGCCGCTGCTCGCCATGGCCGAAACGCTGGCCGGCGCCGGCCGCGGCTTCGATTTTCACGTCTGCGCCCGCAATCGTCGCCGCGCCGCTTTCGCCCAACGGCTGGAGACGGCGCCTTTCGCCGCGCGAACCCACTGGCATTTCGACGATGGACCGGCGGAACAGAAATTCGAGGTCGCCGCCGTGCTGGCGTCCGCTCCGGCCGATGCGCGGCTTTATGTCTGCGGACCCCAGGGGTTCATGGATCATGTGCTGACGGCGGCGCGCGCGTGCGGCTGGCCGGAAAGCCGGCTGCATTACGAATATTTCTCCGCCGCGCCGATTGTCAGCGACGGCGACCGCGCCTTTCAGCTTTTGCTGGCGCGCAGCAACCGCATCATCGAGGTGCCGGCTGGCGTCACCGCGGCCGAGGCCATGACGGCGGCGGGGGTCGAACCGCCGCTGTCCTGCGAGCAGGGCGTCTGTGGAACCTGTTTGCTCCCGGTTCTGGAGGGGCTGCCGGATCATCGCGACCATTTCCAGTCCGCCACTGAGCGCGCCGCCAACGGCCGTTTCGCGGTCTGCTGCTCGCGCGCGCTGACCCCGCGGCTGACGATCGATTTCTGAAAGGTTCGGGCCGCCCTGGGCCCGAAGTGAGAAAAGCCGCGACCAACAGGGCGCCTTCGCGGCGAAAATCAAGGAGAGGAAACCCCATGAACACCCACGTCAATGTTCACGAACAAACCAAACTGGATCACCCCTTCCTGCTGCGCGCCTGGTATGCCGCGGCTTTGTCCAGCGAGGTCGGGCCGACCGAGCTGTTCCATCGGAAATTGCTGAATGTGAATGTGATGATCTACCGGACGCAGGACGGGACGCCGGTCGCGATGCGCGACCGTTGCCCGCACCGTTTCGCGCCTTTGCATCTCGGCAAGCGCCAGGGCGACGAGGTTTCATGCCTTTATCATGCGCTGCGTTTCAACAGCGAAGGCCATTGCGTCCACAATCCGCACGGCTCGGGGATCATTCCCAAAGCGGCCAAGGTCCGGACTTTTCCGCTGGTCGAGAAATATGGCTACATCTGGATCTGGATGGCGGATGAGGAGCCCGATCCCTCGCTGCTGCCGGATTACGGCCCGCTGAGCGAGGGCCACCCCAATGGCGTGGCCCATACCTACATGTATCTCAAGGCCAATTATGAGCTGATCATCGACAACGTGATGGACCTCAGCCATATCGACCACGTCCACGGCGAGATCATCACCACGCGCGGGCAGCTCTCGCCGCTCGTGCCGAAAGTGGTCGAGGGCGAGCGCACGGTGAACGCCCGCTGGGAGTGGAAACAGACCCCGGCCATGCACATTTTCTCGAATTTTATGCCCGATCCGGCGGGCGAGGCGCGGATGTTCTTCGACATCACTTGGCATCAGCCCGCCAATATCCAGCTTTCGGTCGGCGCCATTCAGGGGCCGGGCAATCTCGATCTCAAGGATTGCGTCGGCCAATATGACCTGCACACGACGACGCCCGAGACCGAGAACACCACGCACTACTGGTTTTCGACCCGCCGCAATCACATCGAGGAAGACGGTGAATTCAACAAGATGAAGATCCAGGCCATGCATAACGCTTTCGTTGACGAGGATTTCCCGATCATCGAGGCGACCTCGGCCGAAATGGCCACGGATGATTTCTTCTCGCTGGATCCCGTGCTGATGTCCAACGATGTCGCGCCCGTGAAAGTGCGCCGTTTATTGCAACGTCTGATCGAACAAGAGCGCCAGGGCTGAGCGCTCCAACCCGAGCCGTTCCGCGTTTTGCGCGGGACGGCGTCCCCTGCGAAACTTCACCGCTGCGGTTCGATGCCGGAAAGGGCTGAACAGTCATATAAAGACTTGCATATATGTTTATTGCCTCAAGCTGGCGCGCCTGCTATAGAAGCGGCGACCCGCAACAGGACGGAACCCCCATGACCGCCAGCCATCTCACCCACGATTATGTCGTCGCCGATATCGGCCTGGCCGATTGGGGCCGCAAGGAAATCGCCATCGCCGAGACGGAAATGCCCGGCCTGATGGCGACCCGCGCCGAATATGGCAAGGCGCAGCCGCTGAAGGGCGCGCGCGTCGCCGGCTCTTTGCACATGACCATCCAGACGGCGGTGCTGATCGAGACCCTGCAGGCGCTCGGCGCCGATGTCCGCTGGGCCTCCTGCAACATCTATTCGACCCAGGACCATGCCGCCGCCGCCATCGCCGCCGCCGGCACGCCGGTCTTCGCCATCAAGGGCGAAAGCCTTGAGGAATATTGGGATTATACCCATCGCATCTTCGAATGGGGCGACGGCGGCACGCCGAACATGATCCTCGACGACGGCGGCGACGCCACTTTGCTGATCCATCTCGGCCTGCGCGCCGAGCAGGGCGACACCGCCTTCCTCGACAAGGCGACCAATGAGGAAGAGGAAGTCCTCTTCGCCGCGATCAAGAAGCGCCTCAAGGCCAATCCCGGCTTCTATGGCCGCTGCGCCGCCGCCATCAAGGGCGTGACCGAAGAAACCACCACCGGCGTCCACCGTCTCTATATCATGGAGAAGGAAGGCAAGCTGCTGTGGCCGGCGATCAACGTCAACGACTCGGTCACCAAGTCGAAATTCGACAATCTCTATGGCTGCCGCGAATCCCTGGTCGACGGCATCCGCCGCGGCACCGACGTGATGATGGCCGGCAAGGTCGCCATGGTCGCGGGCTTCGGCGATGTCGGCAAGGGCTCGGCCGCTTCGCTGCGCAATGCCGGTTGCCGCGTGCTGGTCTCCGAGGTCGATCCGATCTGCGCGCTTCAGGCGGCGATGGAAGGCTATGAGGTCATCACCATGGAGGACGCCGCGCCGCGCGCCGACATCTTCGTGACCACGACCGGCAATATCGACGTCATCACCATCGATCACATGCGCGCCATGAAGGACCGCGCCATCGTCTGCAACATCGGCCATTTCGACTCCGAAATTCAGGTCGCGGCGCTGCGCAACCTGAAATGGCACAATGTGAAGCCGCAGGTCGACGAGATCGAATTCCCCGACAGCAAGCGCATCATCCTGCTGTCCGAGGGCCGTCTGGTGAATCTTGGCAACGCCACCGGCCACCCGTCCTTCGTGATGTCGGCCTCGTTCACCAACCAGACGCTGGCGCAGATCGAGTTGTGGACCAAGCCCGGCCATTACGCCAAGAAGGTCTTCACTCTGCCGAAACATCTCGACGAGAAGGTCGCCAAGCTGCATCTCGGCAAGATCGGCGTGAAACTGACGACGCTGACCCCGGCGCAATCGGCCTATCTGTCGGTTCCCGCCGAAGGCCCGTTCAAGCCTGAACATTACCGCTACTGAGCCTGTCCGCCCAAAAAGGCGGCGTCCGAACTGTGGCGCCAAAGCACATTCTTGCGCCTCCAGCCTCGGCTGGGGGCGTTTTCCATTTCGTTCCCCTTTCTTAACCAAGAATCCGGAGAGTAAATTTGGGTGATTCGCGCGGGCGATGCCGGGCCTGCCCCGGATGAGGGCCCGTGGGGAAGGAGACGCCGGGTTCATGCCGCCGACAGAACGCCAGACGGGATTGCGCCAGCGCGCGCGCCTGCGCCTTGCGCGTTGGCTCGCGGCTTCGGCGCTGATCGTCCCGGGCGGGGCGAGCCGCGCCCAGGCGGCCGTGACGGCGTTCGGCGGCGTCGATGACGCCGGCGGGCTGGTGGGCCTGTCGCTCGGCGCCGGTCTGGTGGTGTTCTCGACCATCACCGCTCTGCTGCATCTGACCGGCCGGCAACGATGGTCGCGCCGCGAGGCCGAACTCACTGCTGAAATCGACCATTTGCGCCAGCAGGTCGAGCGCGCCCGCGCCTTTCTCGCCGCCGAAACCCAATTTGTCGTGGTCTGGGGCGGCGCGCGCGGCGATCCGGAGATCGAGGGCGACGTCAGCCTGGTGGTCGACGCGCCGCTGCCGCGCCGGGTGCTCGGCTTCGGGGCGTGGCTTTCGGCCGACCAGGCCCAGAGCCTCGAAGCCAATGTCGCGTTGCTGCGGGAGCGCGGCCAGGGCTTTCGCCAGGACCTCGTCAGCCAGGGCGGCCGCCATCTCGAAGCCGAGGGCCGCGCCATCGGCAGCCGCGTGGTGATGCGGGTGCGCGACGTTTCGGGCGACCGACTGGAGCTGGTGCGGCTGCGCAAGGTCCAGGCGGAGCAGATGGCGCAACTGGAAAATCTGCGCGGCCTGCTCGGCCTTTCGCCGCATCCGGTCTGGACGCGGGGGGCGGACCAGAAGCTCGACTGGGTCAATGAGGCCTATTCCCGCGCCGTGGACGCCAAAAGCCCCGAAGACGCGGTGGCCCGCGAGCTGGAGCTGCTCGACAGTTCGGCGCGCGAGGCGGCGGCGCGCGCGCGGCAGGCGGGGCAGGTCTGGCGCAACCGCGAACATGTCGTGGTCGCAGGCGTGCGCCGGCTGATGGATGTGCTCGACGCGCCCTTGCCGGGGGGCGCCGGCGGCATGGCCGACGATCTCTCCGAACTGGAGGCTCTGGGCGCCGATCACGCGCGGCAGGTGCAGTCCCACATCCGCACCCTCGACCAGCTCGCGACCGGCGTGGCCATTTTCGACCGGGCGAAGAAGCTGGTGTTCGCCAATGCCGCCTATCGGCATTTGTGGTCGCTCGATCCGGCCTTCCTCGACCAGAATCCGACCGATTCCCAGATCCTGGACCAGTTGCGCGCCGCGCGCCGCCTCCCCGAACAAGCCGATTATCGTGGCTGGAAGAACGCCCTGCACAATGTCTATCAGGCGATCGAGCCCGCGCCGCAGGTCTGGCATCTGCCGGACGGGCGGACGTTGCGCGTCGCCTTCGACCCCAATCCGCAGGGCGGGGTGACCTATCTGTTCGACGATGTGACCGAACGGTTCGCGCTGGAATCGCAATTCAACGCGCTGGCGCGGGTGCAGAGCGAAACGCTCGACACGCTGCAGGAAGGCGTGGCGGTGTTCGGCGCCGACGGCCGGCTGAAATTGCATAATCCGGCCTTTGGCAGGCTGTGGCGGCTGCCGAACGCCATGCTGGCGGAGCGGCCCCATATCGACAGCGTGGCGGGCGCCTGCAAGGCGCTGCTGCCGGACGAATCGTCCTGGTCGGACCTGCGCAGCGTGATCGCGGGGCTCCATGCCGTGCGCATGGGCTTCCAGCGCCGCATGAGCCGCGCCGACGGCTCGATCGTCGATTGCGCCGCCGCGCCGCTGCCGGACGGCGGCACGCTACTGACCTTCATCGACGTGACCGATGGCGTCAATGTCGAGCGCGCGCTGAAAGAACGCAATCAGGCTCTGCTCGCCGCCGAGCAATTGCGCAATGATTTCGTGCACCACGTGTCCTACGAGCTACGCTCGCCGCTGACCAACATCATCGGCTTCATCCAATTGCTCGGCGACGACGCCGTCGGCCCGCTCAACGACAAGCAGCGCGAATATGCCGGCTATGTCCTGAAATCCTCGGCGGCGCTGCTGGCGATCATCAACGACATTCTCGATCTCGCCACTATCGACCGCGACGCGATGGAATTGCAGCTCGGCGACGTCGATATCCAGCGCACCATCCACGAGGCCGCCGAGGGCGTGCAGGACCGCCTGGCGGAATCGCATGTCGAATTGTCCATCATCGCCGCGCCCGATATTGGCGGCTTCCGCGCCGACGGCCAGCGCCTGCGGCAAATTCTGTTCAATCTGCTGTCCAACGCCATCGGTTTTTCCGAGCCGGGCCAGACCGTCACTCTGGCCGCCTTGCGGCGCGAGACCGAAATCGTGTTCAAGGTGTCGGACCGTGGCCGTGGCATACCGCCGGAACTGCTTGACAAGGTGTTCGATCGGTTCGAGAGCCATACGCTCAATTCGCGCCATCGCGGCGTCGGCCTCGGCCTGTCCATCGTGCGGGCTTTTGTCGAATTGCATGGCGGTACGGTGCGGATCGATTCCGCGCCCGGCGAGGGCACGATCGTGACCTGCGCGTTCCCGCTTCGCGAAAACGCGACGAGCGGGAGCCCGGAGAAGAAAGCATTGGCGGGAGGCGGCGCATGAGCGAGCCGGTCTGGCGGGTGGAATTGCCGGACGAGGCGGCGACCCGCGCTCTGGCGCAGGAAATCGCCGGCATGGTCGGCGCGGGCGATCTGGTCACGCTGAGCGGCGATCTTGGCGCGGGCAAGACCACTTTCGCGCGCGCCTTGATCCGGAAACTCGTCGGCGATCCCGAGCTTGAGGCGCCGAGCCCGACCTTCACTCTGATGCAGGTCTATGAGACCGAGGGCTTCCCGATCGTTCACGCCGATCTCTACCGGGTGAAGGATCCGTCCGAACTGGCGGAACTCGGCTGGGACGAGGCGGCCGAAGGCGCGCTGGTCCTGGTCGAATGGGCGCAGCGAGCCGGCTCCGCTTTGTCGCCGGACCGGCTCGATATCGCGCTGTTTACCGATGGGCGGCGCGGCCCGGATTTCCGCCGCGCCGAGATCATCGGCCACGGCGCGGCGGCGCGCCGCCTGATCCGCCTGCGCGGCGCCCAGGCGTTGCTGGAGCGCTGCGGCTGGGACGAGGCTGAACGCCTGCACATGCAGGGTGACGCCTCGACACGCGCCTATGAATTGCTGGTCAAGCCGGACGGCGACAAGGCCGTGCTGATGATTTCGCCGCCGCGGCCCGACGGCCCGCCGGTGCGCGCCGGCAAGCCCTATAGCGCCCTGGTTCATCTCGCCGAAAACATCCGGCCGTTCGTGGCTATGGACGAGGCTTTGATCGCCCAGGGCTTTTCGGCGCCGCGCCTGTTCGCCGCCGATCTCGAAGTCGGCCTCGCCGTGCTGGAATATCTCGGGACGGAAGGCGTGGCCGGAAACGCCGGGCCGATCCCCGAACGCTATGGCGAAGCCACGCTGCTGCTCGCCGAACTGCATGGGCGCGCGCTGCCGCAAGAGATCGCTTATTCGGGTGGAACCTACCGCATTCCGCCTTTCGATCTCGAAGCCTTGCTGGTCGAGGTCGAACTGCTGGTGGAATGGTATGCGCCGCATGTCGCCGGGTTGCATCTCGCCTCGGGCGCGCGGGCGCAATATGAAATGGCCTGGCGCGCGGTTCTCGCCGGGCCGCTGGCGGAGCCGACCGGCTGGACCCTGCGCGATTATCATTCGCCCAACCTGCTCTGGCTGCCGTCGCGCGAGGGAATCCAGCGCGTCGGCGTGATCGACTTCCAGGATTGCGTGCTGGGGCCGCCCGCTTACGATGTCGTGTCGCTGCTGCAGGACGCGCGCGTGACCGTGTCCGACGAACTGGAATTGAAACTGCTCGGCGCCTATGCGCTCGCGCGGAAAAAAGCGCAGCCCGATTTCGACATGGCCGCCTTCGCTTCATCCTACGCCATCATGGGCGCGCAACGCGCGAGCAAGATTCTCGGCATTTTCGCGCGGCTCGACAAGCGCGATGGCAAGCCCGGCTATCTCGCGCATATCCCGCGCGTGAAAAGCTATCTGAAGAAAAATCTCGGCCATCCGGCGCTGGCCGATCTGAGGGCCTGGTTCGAGCAATATCTGCCGCCGTTCCTGGCGCAGGAGGACGCGGCATGAGCGCGGGTCCGGACAAGGCGCTGGTGTTCGCGGCGGGGCTCGGCACGCGGATGCGTCCGATCACCCTGAGCCTGCCGAAACCTTTGGTGCGCGTCGGCGGCAAGGCGATGATCGACCACATGCTCGACCGTCTCGAAGAGGCGGGCGTGAAAGAGGCGGTCGTCAATGTCCATTGGCTGGCGGATCAGATCGAGGATCATCTGCGCGACCGTGCGGCGCCGCACATCAAAATTTCCGACGAGCGCGATTTGCTGCTCGACCAGGGCGGCGGCATCGTCAAAGTGCTCGACGAATTCGGCGGCAAGCCCTTCTTCATCTGCAACACCGATGCGCTGTGGATCGACGAGCCGGAATCGCAGGTCGCGCGTTTGGCGCGCGCCTGGGACGGCGCCAAAATGGATGTGTTGCTGCTGCTCGCCGACCGGTCGAAGAGCCTCGGCGTCGAGGGGCGCGGCGATTTCTTCCGCGATGCGCAGGGGCGGCTGAGCCGGCCCGCGCCGGGCGAAGAGGCGCCTTTCGTCTATACCGGCGTCGGCATCATCAAATCCTCTCTGTTCGAAGGCTGCCCGCTGGAGCCGTTCCGCCTCGCGCCGTTCTTCTTCGCCGCCGCCGAACGCGGTCGGCTCTATGGCCTGCCGCTCAAGGCCCGCTGGCTTCATGTCGGCGCGCCGGATGTGATCGAACAGGCGGAAAAGGTTTATCGGGCGGCGGTCGTCTGAGCCGGATAAGCCACGGAGCGGGCGATGGCGGAAAGCACGCAGGTTTCCCCTTTCGCGGCGACGCCGGAGCCGCCCTATTTCGCCGTGATTTTCACCTCGCTCCGGCGCGGCGGCGATGATGGTTATGGCGAAATGGCGCGGCGCATGTTCGATCTCGCGCTGGAGCAGCCGGGCTGCCTCGGCGCGGAGAGCGCGCGCGACGCCAGCGGTTTCGGCCTGACGGTCGCCTATTTCGCCAGCGAAGAGGCGATCGCGGCCTGGCGAAATCATGCCGATCATCGCATCGCGCAGGAACTGGGCCGAACCCGATGGTACAAACATTACGAATTGCGCGTCGCGCGCGTCGAGCGCGCCTATTCGGGCCCCGAAGGCCGTTGAGCGGCGGGCGGGAGCCATCGTGACGCCGCGCGTTTTCACCATTCCGCCCGGCGCGCCGTTCCTCGACATTTTCGCGCGCGCCTTGCTCGACGGGCGGATCGTCCCGGGCCTTTCGCGCGCCTCGGGGCCGCTGGCTTTGGCGAAAGCGACGATCTATGTGCCGACGCGGCGCGCCGGCCGCGCGCTCGCCGCGGAATTGGCGCGCCAGAGCGACAGCCCCGCCTTGCTGCTGCCGAAAATCCTGCCGCTGGGCGCGCTCGACGGCGAGAGCGGCGAGGCCGGTTTCGACAATCCGCTTGACCCGGAATTGCCGCGCGCGGCCGGCGATATCGAGCGGCGCATGATCCTGGGCGAATTGATCCTCGCCTGGGCGCGCAGTCTCAAGCGAGCCATCGTCTCGATCGACGCCGACGGCGCGGTCCATCACGCGCCCGAGGCCTTGCTGGTCGCGGCCCATCCCGCCGACGCCTGGCGCCTGTCCGGCGATCTCGCGGCGTTGATCGACGAGATGATCATCGAAAACGTCGATTGGGGCGGCCTCGCAACGCTCAATGGCGAATTCGACGATTATTGGCGCATCACCTTGCGCTTTCTCGACATCGCGATCAGCCTGTGGCCCGATATCCAGCGCGAGCGCGGCTTCGTCGATCCGGCCGCGCGCCAGCAGGCGTTGATCGCCCGCGCGCTGGAAGCCGTGGCGCGCGAAAAAAATCCGGTCATCGCCATCG
>NZ_JAYSBG010000078.1:0-12091 GCF_041915505.1 Rhodoblastus sp.
GTCAGCGGCATGGATCGGGGTCAGGAAGGGCGGGCAAGCCCGCCCCTTGTGCGCCTTCGCGACGTTCGAGGCAAGATCGGATCAGGCGGCCAGGGCCTGCGCCGTGGCCTGCTGGACGGCCCTTGGCGCGACCACGATCTGCGAGACGTACCATTCGATGAACCAGCGCAGGGCCCAGGGGATCGGCAGGACGAAGGCGAAAGCGAGCGTCAGCAGCAGGATGCGCCAGAGCAGGTCCAAGCCGGTCCCCACGAATTCGAAGGCATGGGTTCCCGACACTTTGGCGCACAACCAGCGGATCATATATTTCAGCGCCCAGGCCCAGCCGATGATGGTGAAGATCGAAAGCGAAAACAGCACGATCCAGCCGAAATAGGCCAAAGCGCCGCCCTCGAAGAAGAGCGACAGCCCGCCCCGCTCCGCGCGCAGGCTGCGGCAGAACCAGTCGATCAGCCGCACCGTCAGCCAGATGCTCAAGGCGAGGCTGACGATCTGCGCCGCGCCGCGGCCACCCGAATCGGCGAAAGCCGGGCCGATCATTTCGGCGACGCCCAATCCGGCGAACAGCCACCAGCTTTCCCCGATCGAGCTTTCCAGCCGCAGCCGGGCGCCGCCCGGCAAGGCGACATGGTCCGCGATGAAGCGGTAGAACCACAGGCCGACCCAGGGCGCGGGAATGATCAGCGCCATACCGAAAATGAAGACGATGGAGCGCCAGAACAGGCCCCAGACCGGAAAGCCCGGTTCGAGCGGCCCCGCGCCCCCGGCGCCGGCGGCGGCGCGCCCGACAAAAAGGCCGGCGAGCGCCGGATGCTGGCCCGCCGGCTTCGGCTCGCCGCCTTCGGCCCAGACCAGGCAGTCCGGGGCGATCCGGCCGGATTGAGCCAAAGCGGACAATTCTTCCAGCGTGACCGGGCCGTTCTGGGCGCCGGAGCGATCCTTGAAATAATAATTCCACGCCATGCGTCCGCCCCGCAGCAAAGACGCCAGGATCATCGCCTCAAGCGATGACTGCGCCGTGACGACAGCCAATGTGCGGCGCGACGCGCAAAAACGCCAGCCCCGCGGGACGGGGCTCGCGCAAAATGGTCAATAATCAAAACGCGAGTGGTTGGCGTATGCCAGAGCGAGCGGAAAATCCCGATCAGGCGAATTCCATGATGACCGCGTCGACCGCGAGCGAATCGCCTTCCTTGGCCTTGAGCGCCTTGACGGTCACATCGCGCTCGGCGCGCAGCACGTTCTCCATCTTCATCGCCTCGACCATGGCCAGCGGGTCGCCCGCCTTCACGTCCTGGCCTTCCTTGACGTAAAGCGCCTTGACCAGGCCCGGCATCGGGCAGAGCAGCGATTTGGAGGTGTCGGCGACCTTCTTCTCCGGCATGATGGCGAAGAATTCGGCCTCGCGGCGGGTGAAGACGCGGGCCTCAACGCTCACGCCGGCATGGGCGATCTCGAAACCGTTGAGGATCGGCCGCACCTGAACCGCGATCTTTTCGCCATCGATCAGGCCGTTCCACACCGACTCGCCCGGAACCCAGTCGGATTCGAGGCGGTGGGCGTGGCCGCCGGAGGCGAAGCGCACCAGCAGCGCGCCGTCGCCGGAATCGAGCTCGATGTCGAAATGATCCTTGCCGAGCGTGACGGTGCGCTCGGTCTGGAACTTCACCGGCTTCTGCACCTGCATCTGGCCGGAAATCTGGCGCTTGCGCTCGTTGTAGAGATTGTCGACGAAAGCCGCGACCGCCGCCATGCGATGGGCCGTCTCGCCCTCGGCCTTCAGCGGCGAAAAGCCGTCCGGATATTCCTCGGCGATGAAGCCGGTGGAGATATGGCCGGAGCGCCAGCGGTCGTGCTGCATCAGCGAGGACAGGAACGGGACGTTGTGGCGGATGCCGTCGATGACGAAACCGTCGAGCGCGCGCGACTGCGCCTCGATGGCGGTCAGGCGGTCGCCGGCGTGGGTGACGAGCTTGGCGATCATCGGATCGTAATAGATCGAGATCTCGCCGCCCTCATAGACGCCGGTGTCGTTGCGCACCGTGACGCCTTCGGAACGGCCCTCCTCCGGCGGCCGGTAGCGCACGAGGCGGCCGGTCGAGGGCAGGAAATTGCGGGTCGGGTCTTCGGCATAGATGCGGCTTTCGACCGCCCAGCCCTTGAGGTGGACGTCGCTCTGTTTGATCGCCAGCGGCTCGCCGGCGGCGACGCGGATCATCTGCTCGACCAGATCGATGCCGGTGATGAGTTCGGTGACCGGATGCTCGACCTGCAGACGGGTGTTCATTTCCAGGAAGTAGAAGCTCTTGTCCTGACCGGCGACGAATTCCACCGTGCCGGCGGAATCGTAATTCACCGCCTTGGCGAGCGCGACGGCCTGCTCGCCCATCTTCTTGCGGGTTTCCTCGTCGAGCAGCGGCGACGGGGCTTCCTCGATCACTTTCTGGTTGCGGCGCTGAATGGAGCATTCGCGCTCGCCGAGATAGATGACATTGCCGTGCTTGTCGCCCAGCACCTGGATTTCGATATGGCGCGGATTGACGATGAATTTTTCGACGAAGACGCGGTCGTCGCCGAACGAGCTCTTGGCTTCCGATTTGGCGCGGGCGAAACCTTCGGCGACTTCTTCGCGGGTATGCGCGATACGCATGCCTTTGCCGCCGCCGCCGGCCGAGGCCTTGAGGATAACCGGATAGCCGATGCCGTCGGCGATCGTGACCGCCTCTTCCGGCGTCTCGATCACGCCGAGGAAGCCCGGAACGGTGCTGACCTTGGCGGCATTGGCGAATTTCTTGGATTCGATCTTGTCGCCCATCGCCTCGATGGCGCCGACATTGGGGCCGATGAAGGTGATGTTATTGGCCTTCAGCGCCTCAGCGAAGGCGGCGCGCTCGGACAGGAAGCCGTAACCCGGATGGACGGCCTCGGCGCCGGTCTGCTTGCAGGCGTCGATGATCTTTTCGATGATCAGATAGGATTCCGCGGCCGGGGGCGGGCCGATATGGACGGCTTCATCGGCCATTTCGACGTGGAGAGCGTCCTTGTCGGCGTCGGAATAGACGGCGACCGTCTTGATGCCCATCCTCCGCGCGGTCTTGATGACGCGGCAGGCGATTTCGCCACGATTGGCGATCAGGATTTTTTTGAACATTCAGGCCCCGGAGCAGAACGAAGGCGGCTCTGTCGCGCGACAGAGCCCGTGCTTTCGGTTGGATCGGGGACCGGTTTTATGGGAAGTCGCCGCTGTCGTCCAGCCGTCAAACGACTTAGGCGGAAGCTTTGAAAGGCCCGAAGCGCCGCAGGCTTGGCGAGCCGCCGCAGGCTTTTGAAAGAGCGCCGTAGGCTTTGACGCGCCTGCTCAGGCCTCGCGCGCCAGCGCCGCCTGCACTTCCGGCGCCTGAACGCGCTGGCGGACGGCGCCGACCAGCCATTCTGGCGTGCGATGGGCTTCCGCCAGCACATTGGCGAGCAGCGCGACCGCCGTGAGCGGGCGGCAGCGATCCGCCTCGCGCAGCAGCCATTCGGCCTGATCGGCCGCGACCACGCCGGTCGGCCGGCGCTGCCAGACGACATGATCGGTGACGCATTCGATCAGGAATTCGGTCCATTCGGCGCAGGGGCTGTCCTGTACGCGCTCAAGGTCGAACAGGGCTGCGATTTCGTCATGGCTCGCGGCCTCGTCTTCGAACAAGGCGCGGCGCAACTGCCGGATTTCGGCCGGCGTGAGGTTGTGGCCCCGCTGGGCCAGAGAGGCGATCAGCGCGCGGCGCTCGTTCAGCGCCTCCAGGCCGTAGAGCGAGAATTTCATGGCGCGGGCGTGGCTCATCTCGAATAACTCCTCGATGATTAAGCCTAACGCCCGGCCCGTTGCGCTATCCTCAAGAAACAAAGTGAACGAATGGCAAGGTTAAGACTTTTCATTTCAACGGGTTTAGGGCCAATCGCCCTTCATTCCACGCTGCGGCGATAGCCGCGGCGATGATAGAGCAGGCTCGGCCCCTCGTCGCGGCGCGCCACCGCCTCCACCCGTCCGAAGAAGACGTGATGGGTCCCGACGTCCTTCACCTCGATCAGCCGGCAATCGAAATTGGCCAGCGCGCTTTCCAGCAGCGGCGAGCCGGTCGGCCCCGACATCCAGACGCCATGGTCGAATTTTTCGGCAAAATGCTCGTTTGTGCGGCCGGCGAAAATATCCGCCAGCAGGCGGTCCTCGGCGCCGAGCGAATTGACGCTGAACACCTTGTTTTCGAGAAAGCGCGGCGTGGACGGCGACAAGCGGTTGACGCAGACCAGCAAAGTCGCAGGCTGGTCCGAGACGGAGGCCAAGGCCGTCACCGTCATGCCGGCGAGGCCTGCGGGGCCGTCCGTCGCGATGAGATGGACCGGCGAGGCGATCTCGCTCATCGCGTCGCGATAGGCTTTGGGATCGATCATCGAGTCATCTTCGGCTTCGGCGCGCAAAAAGGCTCTCCCTGGCGGATCACATCAGAACCGGTCTTAGCGGCAGCAAGGCGGGAAGGGAAGCCCGCCATGCGCCTGTTGACCGCGAAAGCCCCGCAAGCCCGCGATATTGCGGCATGGCGCGGGCCTTGCTAGCGTCAGTTGGCGCGCGCGCCGATTCTGGATGGCGAATGGAAATCTTTCTGCAGCAGATCATCAATGGCGTCACGCTCGGCTCGATCTACGGGCTGATCGCCATCGGCTATACGATGGTGTTCGGCATTATCGGCATGGTCAATTTCGCCCATGGCGACGTGTTCATGCTGTCAGCCTTCATCGCGCTTCTGCTGTTCCTGCTGCTGACCCAGGTCGCCGGCCTGCCGCCGGGCCTCGCCTTCGTGCCGGTGCTGTTCGGCGCCATGTTCCTGACAGCCTTGTGGAATTTCGCCATCGAGCGGGTCGCCTACCGCCGCCTGCGCGGCTCCTTCCGCCTCGCGCCGCTGATTTCGGCCATCGGCATGTCGACCTTTCTGGCCAATTTCGTGACGGTCACACAGGGGCCGAACAACAAGAGCATTCCGCCGCAGCTCGACAAGGTGATCCCGCTGACCACTGGCGGCGCCTATGACGTCACCTTGTCCTACAAACAGATCCTGATCGTCGTGGTTACGGCGGCGCTGCTCGCCGCTTTCTGGTTCGTGGTGCAGAAGACGCCGCTCGGCCGCGCCCAGCGCGCCTGCGAGCAGGACGCCAAAATGGCCGCTTTGCTCGGCGTGGACGTCAACCGCACCATCGCGCTGACTTTCGTGATCGGCGCGGCGCTGGCGGCGGTCGCCGGCTCGCTGTTCCTGCTGCAATATGGCGTGGTGAAATCCTCCGACGGCTTCGTGCCGGGCGTGAAGGCTTTCACGGCGGCGGTCCTTGGCGGCATCGGCTCGCTGCCCGGCGCTGTGCTTGGCGGTCTCGCCATCGGCCTGATCGAGACCCTGTGGGGGCAGTATTTTTCCAGCGACTACAAGGATGTCGCGGCCTTTTCCGTTCTGGCGATCACGTTGATCTTCATGCCTTCCGGCCTGCTCGGCCGGCCGGATGTCGAGAAGGTCTGAGTTTTGAGCGCGCCGCAGCCCCTTTTCCAACGCGCCTTCAAGGAAGCCGGCCTCGCGACTCTGGTGGTGGCGGGCCTGAGCTTTCCGGTAATCGCCTTTCGCGCCGAGCCCGATTTCAACAATATCCTCACGCTGACCTCGCGCTGGCCGCTGTTTTTCATCTTTTGCGCTCTGGGTTTCGCCCTGCGCTTCGTGCTGACCCTGTGGTCGGCGCGGAAAAAGCCCGCGCCCGCCCTCGAACAGGCGGCCCGGCCGGGGGTCCGCAGGCCGTGGCTCGCGCCGCTCGGCCTCGCGGCGCTGATCGCCTATCCTTTGGTCATGCTGGCTTTGCTGGGGCCGCTGGCGGCGCAGAAATGGGTCGATACATTCGGCGTTCAGATCCTGATCTATGTCCTGCTCGGCTGGGGCCTCAATATCGCCGTCGGCCTCGCCGGCCTGCTCGATCTCGGCTATGCCGCCTTCTACGCCGTCGGCGCCTATGCCTATGCGCTGTTGGTCCCGATCACCGGCCTGTCGTTCTGGGCGCTGCTGCCGGTCTGCGGCCTGCTCGCCGCCTTGTGGGGATTCTGCATCGGCTTTCCGGTGCTGCGGCTGCGCGGCGATTATCTCGCCATCGTCACGCTGGCCTTCGCGGAAATCCTCCGCATCGTGCTGGTCAATTGGGATGTGGTGACCCATGGCGAGGCCGGCCTGTTCGGCTTCCCGCCGGTCACGTTCTTCGGGCTCCCCTTCATTCCCGGCCCGCGCGGCTTCGCGGCCCATGTCGGCCTGCCCTTCGCCGCCGTGCACAAGCTGATCTTCCTGTATTTCGTCGTGCTGGCCTTGGCGCTGGTCGCCAATTTCGTCTCGATCCGCCTGCGCCGCCTGCCGCTCGGGCGCGCCTGGGAGGCCTTGCGCGAGGACGAGATCGCCTGCCGCGCGCTCGGCCTCGACACCGCCAATATCAAGCTGACCGCATTCGCGCTCGGCGCCTTTTTCGCCGGCATCGCCGGCTGCATGTTCGCCTTGCGCCAGGGCGTCGTCTCGCCCTCCAGCTTCACCTTCAACGAAAGCGCGACCATTCTCGCCATTGTCGTGCTGGGCGGGCGCGGCTCGCAATGGGGCGTGGCGCTGGCGGCGGTCCTGATCGTCGGCGCCTCCGAAATCCTGCGCGAATTGACCTTCCTGAAGGCGATCTTCGGCCCGAGTTTCGATCCGGCGCAATATCGCATGCTGCTGGTCGGCCTCGCCATGGTGGCGATGATGAATTTCCGCCCGCGCGGCATCGTTTCCGCGCGCAAGCCGACCATTCTGCTCAACCCGTCGCCGGAGGCGGCGCCATGAACGCGCCGCGCGGGAGCGCCGAGCCGCTGGCGCGGGTCGATCGGCTGACCATGCGTTTCGGCGGGCTCGTCGCCGTCAATGACGTGTCCTTTTCGGTCGGGCGCGGCGACGTGACCGCGCTGATCGGCCCGAACGGCGCCGGCAAGACCACCTTGTTCAACTGCCTGACCGGTTTCTACAAGCCGACCTCCGGGCGGATCGCCTTCTCGCCCAAGGGGCTGCAGGATCCGAGCCGCGTCGAGGCGCTGACCGCCTCCGCCCGCCGCCTGTCGCGCGACGGCGGCGAGGATCTCTTCCTGCTGGAGCGGATGCCCGATCACGAAATCGCCCGAAAGGCGCGGATTGCCCGCACCTTCCAGAACATCCGCCTGTTCGCCGGCATGAGCGCACTGGAAAATCTCATCGTCGCCCAGCATGTCGCGCTTACGCCTGCTTCAGGATATGGGGTGTTCGGACTGCTCGGACTGCCGGTCTATCGCCGCGCCGAGCAAGCGGCTGTGGTGCGCGCCGAACGCTGGCTGGATCGGATCGGCCTGCGCGCCCGCGCCGACGACCCGGCTGGCGAATTGCCCTACGGCGACCAACGCCGGCTGGAAATCGCGCGCGCCATGTGCGCCGACCCCTGCCTGCTTTGCCTGGACGAACCCGCCGCCGGCCTCAACGGCCGCGAATCCGCCGATCTCGCTCATTTGCTGCGTGAAATCCGGGACGAGGATGGCGTCTCGATCCTGCTGATCGAACATGACATGTCGGTGGTCATGGCCATTTCCGACCATATTGTCGTGCTGGATTACGGCCAGAAGATCGCCGACGGGACGCCGGCGCAGGTGCGGGAAGATCCCGCCGTGGTCGCCGCTTATCTCGGCGTGGAAGAGGCGGAAGCCGATGACGCGGAAGCGTCGCTCGACCCCGGAGGGCCGTCGTGAGCGCCCTGCTCTCCATTCGCGGCGCCAAGGCCTATTACGGCGCGGTCCAGGCGCTGAAAGGCGTCGATCTCGACGTCAACAAGGGCGAGATCGTGGCCTTGATCGGCGCCAATGGCGCCGGCAAATCCACCCTGATGATGAGCGTGTTCGGCGCGCCGCGCCTGCGCGCCGGCTCGATCGTCTTCGACGGGCGCGACATCACCGAATGGCCGACCCATGAGATCGCGCGCCTTTCCATCGCGCAATCGCCGGAGGGACGGCGCATCTTTCCGCGCATGACGGTCTACGAGAATTTGCAGATGGGCGCGGCCTTGGCCGGTCTGGATCGGTTTCAGGAGGATCTGGAGCGGGTCTTCGCCATTTTCCCGCGCCTCAAGGAGCGCATCGGCCAGCGCGGCGGCACGCTTTCGGGCGGCGAGCAGCAGATGCTGGCCATCGCCCGCGCTTTGATGAGCCGGCCCAAACTGCTCCTGCTCGACGAGCCGTCGCTCGGCCTCGCGCCTTTGATCTGCAAGCAGATCTTCGAAGTTGTGCGCCGGCTCAACAAGGAAGAGGGCCTTTCGGTCTTTTTGGTCGAGCAGGACGCTCATCACGCGCTCAAGCTCGCCGATCGCGGCTATGTCATGGTCAATGGCGCCATCGCCATGGAGGGCGCCGGCCGCGATCTACTGCGCGACCCCAAAATCCGCGCCGCCTATCTCGAAGGGGGCGGACATTGAGCGAGACCTTCCTCATCGGCGATCCGCGCGTCTTCATCGGCGTGACGTTGGTTCTGGGCGGCCTCGCCTCTTTCGCCGCCGGCCGCGCGGTGGCGCTGACCTGGCGTCCGCTCTGGCTGCTGCCGCTTTACGGCCTGCCGCTCGCCTTCGCCATGCGGTTCCTGCACTGGTCGCTGTTCGGCGAGCCGCTCGCCGCGCCGCTGGCCGCGCTCATCGCCTATGGCTGGTCGCTACTCGTCCAGGGCCTCGCCTGGCGCTTCGCTCACGACGCTCTGGTCAGGCGGCAATATCCCTGGCTGCGCCAGAACCGATGACAATTTGGTGATCCGGCTGCTGCTCCGCTCGCATCGAGAGCAACGCGGACCCATCTGCCCTCCTTACCCAAAAAAGGAGGCGAATCATGACGATCACGTCCAGAATTCTGCTCGCCGCCGTTTTGGCGGGCGCCAATCTCGCCGCCGCCGAAGCGGCGCCGATCGCGCCGTCTGGCCTGCGCCCGCGGGCGCAAGCGCCGATCGAGCAGGCAGCCTATCACCACTATCACCACTATCGCCGCTATGGAGGGCATTATTACCATCATTACGGCTATCACCATCACTACCGCCACTATGGCTATCATCATCGCTACTACCGGCATTACGGCTACAATCCCGGCGCGGCGGCGTTCGGCGCGGTGGTCGGCGGCGTGCTGAGCAATCCCTGTCTCTATGGCGGCTGCGGCTATTATGACGGCGGACCCTATTACGGCGGGTATTACGGCGGGGGCGGCTACTACGGTGGCGGCGGCTACTACGGCGGCGGCTGGCGCGGGCGCGGCTGGGCCGGGCACGGTTGGGGTGGACACGGCTTCCACGGCGGCTGGGGCGGCGCACATGCCGGCGGCTTCCACGGGGGAGGCTTCCACGGGGGAGGCTTCCATGGCGGAGGTTTCCACGGAGGCGGCTTCCACGCGCATCGTTAAGCCGCGCCGGTCGGTCGTCTAAAGCCGCAGAAAGCCCGGCCTTGCCCGCCGGAGGGAACAGCCATAAGCATAGGTCGTGGCGACGCCGTCGAACGCGGCGGCGCAGCGCCACGCAGGCTTAGGGGAGTTTCTTATGCGGGTGCGACTTCTGACGGCGCTTCTTGCAGCCACCGTCTTTTCCGGAGCGGCGCAGGCCCAGATCAAGATGGGCGTCGGCGCTCCAATCACCGGCACGGACGCCGCTTTCGGCCTGCAACTCAAGAACGGCGCCGAACAGGCCGTGGCCGACATCAACGCCGCCGGCGGCATCCTCGGACAGAAGGTGGAGTTGGAGGCCGGCGACGACGCCGCCGACGCCAAGCAGGGCCGCTCGGTCGCCAATCAATTCATCGGCGACGGCGTGACTTTCGTGATCGGCCATTTCAATTCCGCGGTCACCATGCCCGCTTCGGAGGCCTATAACGAGGCCGGCGTGCTGGAAATCACCCCCGGCTCGACCAATCCGCAGATCACCGAACGCGGCTTTCCCATGCTGTTCCGCACCTGCGGCCGCGACGACCAGCAGGGCGCGGTGGCGGCGAATTATCTGGCGAAGAACGCCAAGGGCAAGAAGATCGCCATCCTCCACGACAAGTCGACCTATGGCAAAGGCCTCGCCGACGAGACCCGCAAGGCTCTGGCCGCCGCGGGCGTGAAGGAAGTGATGTACGAGGGGCTGAACAAGGGCGAGAAGGACTTTTCCGCCATTGTCTCCAAACTAAAATCGGTCGACGCCGATATCGTCTTCTTCGGCGGCATCCATACGGAGGGCGGCCTGCTGGTCCGCCAGATGCGCGACCAGGGCGTGAAGGCCGTTCTGATGGGCGGCGACGGCATCGCCTCGCAGGAATTCGCCGCCATCGCCGGGCCGGGCGTCGAGGGCACGCTGATGACCTTCCCGCCGGACCCGCGCCTGCGCCCCGAGGCCGCCGCCGTGGTCAAGGAATTCGAGGCCAAGAACTACAATCCGGAAACCTATACGCTCTATAGCTATGCGGCGGTGCAGGCGCTCAAGCAGGGCATCGAAAAGGCGAAGTCAACCGATCCGGTCGCCGTCGCCAAGGCCCTGCACGAGAACGGCCCGTTCCAGACCGTGGTCGGCGATCTGTCCTTCGACGCCAAGGGCGACGTCACCCGCGCCGATTACGTCGTTTACGAATGGCGCAAGGGGCCGGACGGCAAAATCTCTTATTTCCAGATTGATAAATGAGATGGCATTTTCCTGTTAACCATCTCTGTTAACAGGAAAAATACCATGACCCGATGCGTGAGGAGCCGGGCGACCGGCTCCCGCCAGCTTCAGCCCAACGTCGCCAAGCCCGGGAAGGTCTGCAGCAGCCAGAAGCTGACATTCTGAATACCGCCGGTGAGGAACATCACGCCCGTCACGACCAGCAGCACGCCGACGACCCGCTCGACCTTGCCGAAATGCGCCTTGAAGCGCTTCAGGAAATGGACGAAAGGCTCCATGGCGAGCGCGGCCAGCAGGAACGGCACGCCGAGGCCGAAGGAATAAACCGCCAGCAGGCCGGCGCCCTTGGCCACCGTATCCTCCGACGAGGCCACGGCGAGAATGGCGGCGAGGATCGGCCCGATGCAGGGCGTCCAGCCAAAGGCGAAAGCGAGGCCCATCACATAGGCGCCCCACAAGCCGACCGGCTTTTCGACGCTGACCCGTTTTTCGCGATAGAGCAGGCTGAGCCGGAACACGCCCAGAAAGTGCAGGCCCATGGCGATGATGGCGAAGCCGGCGAGCATCGACAGCAGCGGCAGGTTCTCGCGCACGGTCTGCCCGAGCGCCGAGGCGGTCGCGCCGAGCAGGACGAAAACCGTGGAAAAACCGAGCACGAACAGAAGCGCCGCGATCAGGGTGTCGCGCCGCGCCCGCCTTTCGCCGCCTTCCACCAGCTCCTCCAGGCCCGTGCCGGCGATGAAGGTCAGATAGGGTGGCACCAGCGGCAGAACGCAGGGGCTGAGGAAGGACAGCAGGCCGGCCAGGGCCGCCGCCGAAATCGTCACATTGCTGGTCATTGCACTTTCCGGCTGGACCCCGCGGCGACTCGCCCCTGCGACGCGGGATAAGACTAGGACAGGACCGCTTATACGATAGAATTGGTCGCCTGTTTCAAGCGCGAAAGGCGATTCCTTGCGCAATCTCATCACCGATGTCGCCGGCCTGCGCGTGGGCTCCTGTCACGATCCCGTTCTCGCCTCCGGGGTCACGGCGCTGATCTTCGACCGCCCGGCCACGGCCTCTATCGCCGTTTCGGGCGGCGCGCCGGGCCTGCGCGACGCCGCTCTGCTCGAAACCGACATGACCGTGCAACAGGTCGACGCGCTCGCCCTGTCGGGAGGCTCCGCCTTCGGGCTCGATGCGGTCGGCGGCGTCCAGGCCGCCCTGCGCGAGGCCGGGCGCGGCTATACGGTCGCCGGCCAATTGGTGCCGATCGTCCCCGGCGCCATTCTGTTCGACCTCGCCAATGGCGGCGACAAGAATTTTTGGCGCGAGCCCGTCTATTGGCGACTGGGCCAGGCGGCGGCGAGAGCGGCGGCGCTCGATTTCGCGCTCGGCAGCCA
>NZ_JAYSBG010000079.1:0-12087 GCF_041915505.1 Rhodoblastus sp.
GGAACCGGGCTATCCGAAAGCGTGCGCAGGTAAGCGATGATGTCGGCGCGCTTGCCGGCGTCAGGCTCGCCGGCGAAGCCCATTTTCGTGCCGGCGACGAAGCTCTTCGGGCTGGTGAGGAAGGTGTTGATGTCCTCGAAGCTCCAATTGCCGCCCTTGCCCTTCATCGCGTCCGAATAGGAGAAGCCTTCGGCGCCGCCCTTCGGGCGACCGATCACGCCCCAAAGATCCGGGCCGACCTTGGCGGCGGCGCCCTTTTCGAAGCTGTGGCAGGTGGCGCAGACCTTGAAGAGCGCCTTGCCCTTGTCGGCGTCGGCCTTGGCGAGAAGCTCCGGCAGCGGAACGGCGGCGACGGGGGCGGCGGCCTTCTTTGCCGGCTCGGCGCCGCTGGGGAGATCGAAGCCCGGGGGATTGGCTATTGTGCCCACGACCAGCGCATTGCTGAAAAGGCCGAGGAAAAGGGCGAACAGGATTGCGCCGAACAGCGCGCCGTAAACACGATAGTCAAGAAGCAGCATGCCGCAATCTCCGCTTGGTCGGCCTCTGATAAACGCTTTGCCTCACGCTTGGCAACACGTATAAGCGGCGAAAATCCTCATAATTTAGCCTAGTCTCCGCCGCCGTCCCGCCAGCCGCCCGACAAGAACCCGACAAGAACCAAGATGTCCGAACACGCCCTGATCGTCATCCCCGCGCGCCGCGCCTCGACGCGGCTGCCGGACAAGCCCCTGGCCGATCTCTGCGGCGCGCCGATGATCGTTCAGGTTTTTCGCCGCGCGGTCGAGGCGGGAATTGGGCCGGTTCTTGTCGCGGCCGACGGGCCCGAGATCGCGCAGGCCGTGCGCGAGGCCGGCGGCGAGGCGGTGGTGACCGATCCCGACCTGCCGTCCGGCTCGGACCGCATTTTCGCCGCCTTGCAGACATTCGATCCCGGCCGGCGCTATGACGTGATCGTCAATCTGCAGGGCGATCTGCCGACGATTGACCCCGCCAGCGTGCGGGCGTCGCTCGCGCCTTTGGCCGATCCGACCGTCGATATCGCTACTCTGGCGGCGCGGATCACGCGCGACGAAGAGCGCGCGGACCCCAATGTGGTCAAGGCGGTGGGCGCGCCGCTTGGCCCGACGCGGCTGCGCGCGCTTTATTTCACCCGCGCCACCGCGCCCTGGGGCGAGGGCGACCTGTTCCACCACATCGGGCTCTATGCCTATCGCCGCGCCGCGCTGGAGCGTTTCGTGAGCCTGCCGCCTTCAGTGCTGGAAAAGCGTGAAAAGCTGGAGCAATTGCGTGCGCTGGAGGCGGGCATGCGGATCGACGTCGAAATCGTCGACACCGTGCCGCTCGGCGTCGATACGCCGCATGATCTGGAGCGCGCGCGCAAAATTTTGGAAAGCGGCCAATGAAAAAGACCATAGCCTATCAGGGCGAGCCGGGCGCCAATTCCCATATGGCCTGTTCCGATGTCTATCCCGGCTGGGACACTTTGCCTTGCGCCAGTTTCGAGGAGGCCTTCGCCGCCATCACCGAGGGCCGGGCCGAACTCGGCATGATCCCGATCGAGAATTCGCTGGCCGGCCGGGTCGCGGATATCCATCATTTCCTGCCGGGCGCCGGGCTTTACATCATCGGCGAATATTTCCTGCCGATCCATTTCCATCTGCTCGGCGTCAAGGGCGCCAAGATCGAGGAGTTGCGCAGCGTCTACAGCCATGTCCACGCGCTTGGCCAGTGCCGCAAGATCATCCGCAAATATGATCTGAAAGCCGTGGTCACCGGCGACACCGCCGGCTCGGCCCGCGAAGTGGCGGAGTGGGGCGATAGGACGCGCGCGTCGCTGGCGCCGCTGCTCGCCGCCGACATCTATGGCCTCGACGTGCTCGCCCGTTTCGTCGAGGACGAGGCGCATAACACCACGCGCTTCGTCGTGCTGTCGCGGCAGCCGCGTTCGGGACCGCGCATCGACGGCCCGATGATCACCACTTTCGTGTTCCGCGTGCGCAACGTGCCCTCGGCGCTCTACAAGGCTTTGGGCGGCTTCGCCACCAATGGCGTCAATATGACCAAGCTGGAAAGCTACATGGTCAACGGCGAATTCGCCGCGACCCAGTTCCTGGTCGACGTCGAGGGCCATCCCGACGATCCGAATCTGGCGCTGGCGCTGGAGGAATTGCAGTTTTTCTCGGAAGAAGTGCGGATTCTCGGCGCCTATCCGGCCCATGCCTTCCGTCAGCAGATCGGCGAGGCGAAATAGGCCGGATTACGCCTCCAGCTCGAAACCGGCCTCGCGCCAGGCCTTGACGCCGCCGTCCAGCGCCGCCACCCGCGAATAGCCCAATTCGCGCAAGGTCGCGGCGGCCAGCGTCGAGATCTTGCCGAATTCGCAGCAGGTCAGGATGCGAACCGTCGGGTCGGGCAATTCGCCGTTAACGCGCAATTCGAGCTGGCCGCGCGGCAAGTGCTTCGCGCCCGGAATATGGCCGGCGCGGAACGCCTCGCTTTCGCGCAGGTCGAGGATCACCAGGTCGCGGCTGTTGGCGCCGATCCGCTCGTGCAGAGCGGCGAGCGACATGAAGGGCACGCGGGCGCTGGCTTCGGCCAGAAGCTGGGCCACCGTCTTGCCGCCGTTCATATTGGTGCGCAGGGCCTCGGTCAGATGGGTCGGCGCGGCGAGATCGAGCTGTTCCATCATGGCGACGAAGGCTGCGCGCTCCGTCTTTTGCAGGCGCGGATTGTCGGCGATCTCGGCGCCGATGGTCGAGCTGGTCCGGTTTTTGTAGTCATGGGCCGGGAAGACCAGCGTTTCCGGCGGCAGTTTCAGCACTTTGTCGAACAGGCTCTCGTAAAGCGCATGCGGATCGCCGGTCGGCAGATCGGTGCGGCCGGTGCCGCCGATCAGCAAGGTGTCGCCCGTGAAAACCCGGTCGCCGGCGACGAGGCAGATCGAATCGCGGGTATGGCCGGGCGTATGCAAAACCTGCAGACGCAATTGGCCGACGATCAGCATGTCGCCATCGTCCACCCGCAGGCTGGCGTGGGGCGCCGGGCTCAGGCGATGCATCACCACCGGCGCGTTGAGCGCCTTGGCCAATTCGCGGCTGGCGGAAAAATGATCGGCATGGGTGTGGGTGTCCACGATATAGCGGATATGGACGCCATGCTGGCTGGCGGCGCCGAGATAATGATCGATCAGCGACAATTCGGGGTCGATCAGGGCCGCCGCGCGGGTGGGTTCGCAGCCGATCAGATAGGATTTGCAGCCCCCCGCCGCGAAGGATTCGAAAATCATGCGTTCGCCTCCCCAGCGAAGCCGGCGCTCTCAATCCTTCGGCTGCGCGACGACGCGAAGATAGGATTTGAGCGTCCGCCAGCCGGACGGATATTTCTGCTTCGCCTGTTCGTCGGAGACCGAAGTCGGGATGATGACATCCTCGCCCGGACGCCAGTTCACCGGCGTCGCGACCGTATGTTTCGCGGTGAGCTGGCAGGAATCGAGCAACCGCAGCACCTCGTCGAAATTGCGTCCCGTGCTCATCGGATAGGTGAGCATGGCCTTGATCTTCTTGTCCGGGCCAATCACGAAGACCGAACGCACGGTGGCGTTGTCGGCGGCGGTGCGGCCTTCGGAGGTCGTTCCGGCGCCCTCGGGCAGCATGTCATAGGCCGTGGCGACCTTTAGCTCCGGATCGCCGATCATCGGATAGGTCACGGCATGGCCCTGGGTCTCCTCGATATCCTTCGCCCAGCGGTCGTGGTTGCCCACCGGATCGACGCTGAGCCCGATGATCTTGGCGCCGCGCTTGTCGAATTCCGGCTTCAGCCCGGCCATATAGCCGAGTTCGGTGGTGCAGACCGGGGTGAAATCCTTCGGATGGGAGAACAGGATCGCCCAATGGTCGCCGATCCATTCATGGAACCGGATCTGGCCTTGCGTGGTGTCTGCGGTGAAATCCGGGGCTTCGGAATTGATGCGCAAGGACATGGATTTCGCTCCCTTCAGCGGCCGTCGCTCATTTTGGTTAACCGGCCTCGCTCCAGCTATAACCGTCTTCGTGCGAAATGGTTGCGTGGTGATCACGCCGCAGCGAAGAGCCGGTCGATCTTGGCGGCCATGATGAAGTCGTTCTCGTGCAGCCCCTTGATTTTCTTGGTCTGCAGGGAAATATCGGCATAGCCCCAGCGGAAGCTGATGTCGGGGTGATGGCCTTCGGTCTCGGCCAGTTCGCTGACCTGCCGCACGAAGGCATAGGCGTCGCGGAAATTGCCGAAGCGGAAATTACGTTCGATCAGGCTGGCGTCCGCCGAAAGCCGCCAATCCGGCGCGCGCTCAAGATAGGCCTCCGCCGCCTCGCGCGTCAGCGGCGGGACGCCGCCCCGGCACGGCGTGCAGGATTTATGGACAAGCTCCTCGGCCATTCGCGCGCTCCGGCGGACGGCATTCTATCACGATGCGCGGGGGTCGGCGGCCAAAAGGACGTGATCGGCGAGCGGTTCAAATCTGAGGTTTGGTTGCCGAACGCTTGTTTTTCCGGCAGGCGGCAGTCGACCCGAAGGCGACCGTCGAGCCCCGCCCACGGGAGGGCCGCGGCCTCGGTAGGCAAGATCAGAGTCCGCTCAGGGGCCGGCTGGAAGCAGGAACAATTTGCGCCGGTCAAGCGTTCCGCTAAGCGGATTCCGGCTCGTGTGCCGGGGAGCGAGCGTTGATATGTTCATTTCCGCGCGGGCGAGCCTATGTGCAAATCCTTGGATCAATTGAAGAGAATCGCGCTCTTATTGATCGCCATCGATGTAGCGGCGGTCCTCTTTCCGGTGACGGCTCACGCGGGCGCCGGCTTCTATGGAGCGAACGCCGCCGGAGCCAATGGAGGCGCGCTCCTCGTCCATATCGACAAAACCAGTCAACAAATGACGGTTTTCTTGAACGGGGCGGAAAGATATCGATGGCCGGTATCGACGGGCCGAGCAGGATATTCAACGCCGTCGGGAACCTATACCGCAACGTCCATGAACGAAATTTGGTATAGTAAAGAGTGGGACAACGCCCCCATGCCGCATGCCGTTTTCTTTATGAGAGACGGACATGCCATCCACGGCAGCTATGACGTGGCGAATCTTGGCAAACCCGCATCGCATGGCTGCGTGCGTCTCTCGCCTGAAAACGCCGCGATACTTTATGAGCTGGTGCAGGAGAATGGCCTGGAGAACACGAAGGTGGTGCTCACCGGCTCCAGCCCGGGCGGTAATTATAAGGTCGCCAGGGGTCGGACAAGCCCGCGCGGGGACTCTTCCGGGTCATCATCCGACGCCCCTTATTACGTCAGATCCCGGAGTTACGATCGATCGCCCTGGAGCTTTTTGGGTTGGTGAAGACCAAATTGTCGAGTCTGTAGTCTCGATGATCTCCGACCTGGCGCCGAATTTATGCCCGGCGCGAAGTTTTGCGGTCCCTGCCGCGTCGTAATGTCGGCTCGGCGCGAGCATCCGACACAGCCCGAAATCGCCAAGCGTGCGAAAGTTTGCACGCCGTTTTTTACGGCTACGCGCCGGCTGTCGCGCGCCATTTCGTGAAACCGTCGGCGCGCAGGCGGCAGGCGGGGCATTCGCCGCAGCCATAGCCCCATTCGTGGCGCGCGCCGCGCTCGCCGAGATAGCAGGTGTGGCTGTGCTCGATGATCGCCTCGACCAGGCCCGCGCCGCCCAGTTCCTGCGCCAGCGCCCAGGTCTGCGCCTTGTCCAGCCACATCAGCGGCGTTTCCAGCACGAAGCGGCTTTCCATGCCGATATTCAGCGCCACCTGCATGGCCTTGATCGCATCGTCGCGGCAATCGGGATAGCCGGAGAAATCGGTCTCGCACATGCCGCCGATGATGCGCGGCAGGCCGCGCCGATAGGCCAGCGCCGCCGCAAAGGCCAGAAAGATCAGGTTGCGGCCGGGCACAAAGGTGTTGGGCAGGCTTTTCGCGCTCATTTCGATGGCCTTGGCCCGTGTGAGCGCCGTGTCCGAGACGGCGCCCAGAGCCGACAGGTCGAGCAGATGATCGTCGCCCAGCCGGGCCGCCCAATCCGGCCGGATCGCGACGAAAGCCTCGCGCAGTTTGGCGCGCTGGTCGAGTTCGATGCGATGGCGCTGGCCGTAATCGAAGCCGAGCGTCTCCACGCGCTCGTAGCGCGCCAGCGCCCAGGCCAGACAGGTGGCGGAATCCTGCCCGCCGGAAAACAGAACCAGAGCCATGCGAACCCTCCTGCGCCTTGCCTACACCGGCCAACAGGGTTTTGCCAATCGCGCCGGTCTGTTTTATCTCGCGGGCCTGAACGGGAAATCATCGTGCCCATCGCCGCGCCTTTTTGCCTGATCGAAGACCGCGCCGCCGGCGAGGCTCTGCTGTTCGCCGCGCCGCGCAAAATCGTCGCGGCTTTTCGCGCGGAAGAGGTCGCGCCGGCCTTCGCCGCCTTGCAGCAGGCGTCGCGCGACGGTTTTTGGGCCGCCGGCTATGTCGCCTATGAATGCGGCTATGCGCTGGAGCCGCGCCTCGCGCCCTTGTTGCGGCCCGATGGCGAAAAGCCGCTGCTACTGTTCGGGCTGTTCGACGCGCCGGGCCCCGCGCCGGCGCTTGACGCGGGCGGCGCAGCCCGGGTCGAACAGCTTCGCGCGAACTGGTCCTTCGCCGATTACGAGCGGCGTTTCGCCGCCTGCCGCGACTATATCGCCGCCGGCGACGTCTATCAGATCAACCTGACCTTTCCGGTCGCGGGGCGCTGGCGGGGCGCGCCGCTTGATCTCTACCGGCGCCTACGGACGCGCCAGCCGGTCGATCTCGGCGGGATCGTGGCGCTCGGCGGGCCGACGATCCTGTCGCTGTCGCCCGAGAAATTTTTCGTCACGCGGGGCGACAGAATTTTCGCGCGGCCGATGAAGGGAACGGCGCGGCGCGGCGTGACCCCGGAGGAGGACCGCGCGCTCGCCGAGGCTTTGGCGCGGGACGAAAAGAACCGCGCCGAAAATCTGATGATCGTCGATCTGCTGCGCAACGATATCAGCCGCCTGTCAGAGATCGGCTCAGTCCATGTGACCGATCTTTTTTCGGTCGAGACCTTTCCGACCCTGCACCAGATGACCTCGGGCGTCGAGGCGCGGCTGCGGCCCGGCCTGTCCTTCGCGGAAATCTTCTCCGGCCTGTTCCCGTGCGGCTCGGTCACCGGCGCGCCGAAAATCCGGGCGATGGAGATCATCGCGGCATTGGAGGCGGCGCCGCGCGACATCTATTGCGGGGCGATCGGCGTGATCGCGCCCGGCGGCGACATGCGCTTCAATGTCGCGATCCGCACCCTGACCTTGCGTCCGGACGGGAGCCTGACCTGCCCGGTCGGTTCGGCGGTGGTGGCGGATTCGCGGGTTCGGGAGGAATATGAGGAATGTCTGCTCAAGGCGCGCTTCCTGACCGGCGAGACGATTTCGGGCTGATCGAGACCCTGCTCTGGACGCAGTCGGACGGCTTCCTGCGGCGCGAAGGCCACCGCGCGCGGATGGCGGCTTCGGCGGCGGCGCTGGGTTTTGCTTTCGCGCCCGGCGCTTTCGACGACGCCTTGGCGCGCGCCATCGCCGGGGCTGCGGCCGAAAGGATGCGGGTGCGGCTGGTCCTGCACCGCGACGGCGTCGTGGAGGCGACCGGCGCGCCCTTCGCGCCGGACCCGCCGGAAAAGATCTGGCGCGTCGCTTTGGCGCCCGTCCGGTTCGATTCGCGCGATCCGCTGCTGCGGCACAAGACCACGCGCCGTGCGCTTTACGAGGAGGCGCTCGCGGCCTCCGGCGCCGACGAGGTGCTCTTTCTCAATGAGCGCGACGATCTATGCGAGGGCGCGCGGACCAATCTTTTCGTCGCGCGCGACGGCGTCCTGCTGACCCCGCCCTTGGCCTGCGGTCTGCTCCCTGGCGTGTTGCGCGCCAGCCTGCTGGCCGAAGGCCGCGCGCGCGAAGAAATCCTGCGCCTCGCTGATCTCGAAACCGGCCTTTTCATCGGAAATTCCTTGCGCGGCCTGCTCCGGGCGCGGTTCACGTCATAGATTCGGCTCAAATCTGTCTATCATATTCAACCTTGAACGATGGGGAGGTTGGGCCTTGAGCGACAAACTCATCTCTCCCGAGCAATGCCGGATGGCGCGGGCCGGCGTGGGGCTGACGGCCGGGCGTCTGGCCGAACGCGCTCAAGTGTCGAAAGTGACCTTGTCCGACTTCGAAAAAGGCAAGAGGGCGCCGCATCCGCGCACCATCGCGGCGATCCGGGTCGCGCTCGAATCGGTCGGCGTCGAATTCATCGAGGACAATGGCGGCGGGGCGGGCGTGCGGCTGAAAAGAAAAGGGTCTGACGCGATCATCTCCCTGGAAGACCTGAACGCGGAAAACGACAATTAGCCGTCGGTCCTTTTTCGTCCGGCCCGTCCAGGCGCGATCTTGAGCGCAAGGGGGTGGGAAATGACCACGATCCGGCAATTGCTGAAGGAAAAGGGCGATGAGGTCGCGACGATCCGACCCGACGCCAGCGTGTTCGACGCGATCAAGACGATGGCAGACCAGGACATCGGCGCGCTGGTCGTGATGGAGGCGGGCCGGGTGGTCGGTCTCATCACCGAGCGCATTTATGCGCGCGAAGTGGTGCTGAAGGGCCGCACCTCGCCCAAGACGCTGGTGCGCGACGTGATGGCCGCCAATACGCCTTATGCGACGCCCGACCAGGGCGTCGAGGAATGTATGGCGGTGATGACGCAGACGCGGCTGCGCCACCTTCCGGTTTTCGAGCGCGGCGAGCTGGTCGGGCTGATCTCGATGGGCGATCTGGTGAAGTCGATCATCGGCCATCAGGAATTCACCATCGAACAATTGATGCATTACATCAAAGGCGACATCCGGACCTGACGGCTCCCGATCAATCGCCGCGCAGCCAGTGCTCCAGCAGGGTGCGGGCGATGGCCATCGGATTCGGCGCGAAAAACCCCTGGTCGTGACGGCCTTCGATCATGGCGCGGGCCTCCGCGCGGCTGAACCAGCGGCAATCCTCGAGTTCGACCGGGTCCATCACAATTTCGCGCGACAAGGCCTGGGCGCGACAGCCGATCATGATCGAAGCCGGAAAGGGCCAGGGCTGCGAGGCGATATAGCGCACCGCGCCGACCGGAACGCCGGCCTCCTCCATGATTTCGCGGCGCACGGCCTCCTCGAGCGTTTCGCCGCCCTCGACGAAGCCGGCGAGGCAGGAATACATCCGGTCCGGAAAGCGCGGTTGACGCCCGAGCAGGCAATCCTCGCCATGCTCGATCATCATGATCGCCACCGGATCGGTGCGCGGAAAATGCTGCGCGCCGCAGGCGTGGCAATCGCGCCGCCAGCCCGCATGGACCGCGCGGGTCGGCGCGCCGCAGCGGGCGCAATGCGGATGCGTCGCGTGATAATGCAGAATGGCCTTGGCCTGGCCGAGAATGGCGATGATTTCGCGCGGCAGGGCTTCCTTATTGGCCAGGATGCGCAATTCGCGGATGTAAAGCGTGGGCCAGCCGGGGATGATGAAGCGCCGCTGATCGACGAAATCGCTCGCCTCGGGCGGCGTCTCGGCGGTCGCGGCTTCGTCCGGCAGCAGCAAAGCGAAAACCGGGCCTTCGCTGTCCTGTCCGAGCAGCACTTCGGCGCGCGCGGGACCAAAATTCCGCGCCATGTCGAGCGGATGCAGCCCTTCAAGCCGGTCGCCCGCCTGTCGCAGCACCGGCATCGACTGGACGAAGACCACGGCGCGGGCGCTTGGCGCGGCGGTCAGTTCGGCGATCCGCTCCGCATCGTCGCGAATGTGCGACAACCGGTCGAGCGGATTGCCGGCGAAGCCGATCGTCAGGTCAAAGGCGCTCATGATTCGGCGTCCAGAACGAGCGTTGCGCGCAAGGCGACGAGCCGCGCCGCCGCCGCCGCCGGCGCATAGGGCTCAGCCTTGCCGACGCCCCAGACCGGGCCAGGCCAAGCGGCGTCGCCCTCGACACGGGCGATGACATGGACGTGGAGTTGCGCCACCATATTGCCCAAGGCGGCGGTATTGATCTTTTTCGCGCCGGTCAGGCGTTTCAGCCTTTCGCCCGCGAAGGCCGCCTCCTCGATCAGCACGGCGCGCTCGCTGGCGGTCAGATCGTGCAGTTCGGACAGGCCGTCGCGGCCGGGGACCAGGATCAGCCAGGGGAAACGGCCGTCGTTCATCAGCAGGACGCGGCACAGCGCCAGCGATCCGACCGCAAGGGTGTCGGCGGCGAGACGGGGATCGAGCGTGAAACTCATACGGGCTTCCTTTTGGCCTGGGTAGCGCCTCCGCCGCGTCGAGACAAGCGCCCCGCCGGCCAATGCCTGCTTGCTGCCTCCCCTCTTGCGAAACGCGCCGCGATGGTCCAAATAGGGCTCGGGAGGTTGGCGGTGGACGTTCCACTCGCCAACCGGGTCAGGTCCGGAAGGAAGCAGCCCTAACGAGAACGGGCGGGTCTTCGTCCAGCCTCCCACTCATGCGGCTTCGCCTCGCGACAGCCGCGTTGGTTTCCGTGGAGCGCGATGCGGTCCTGCGGAAGCCGCTCCAGACGTTTCGCGCGCCCGACGAGCGCTGGCGCCTTTCCTCGGCGGCTCGATGATCGACGATTCCGCGCCAGATCACGACGAAAGCGCGTCCGGCGGCCTGTTCCCGGAGGCGACCGCGCCGGGCAAGCCAGCCGCCACTGTCTATCGCGTGCTGGCGCGCAAATATCGCCCGACCCGCTTCGAGGACCTGATCGGCCAGGAGCCGATGGTCCGCACCCTGTCCAACGCCTTCGATCTCGGCCGCATCCATCAGGCCTACATGCTCACCGGCGTGCGCGGGGTCGGCAAGACCACCACCGCCCGCATCCTCGCCCGCGCCTTCAATTACGAGCTGCCTGCCCGCGACGGCCGCCCGGCGGTCGACAAGCCGACCATTCACATGGACGAACTCGGCGCCCATTGCCAGGCGATCCTGGAATCGCGCCATGTCGACGTGATCGAAATGGACGCCGCCTCGCACACGAGCATCGACGACATTCGCGAGATCGTGGACAGCGCGCGCTACAAGCCGGTGATGGCGCGGACCAAGGTCTATATCATCGACGAAGTGCATATGCTCTCCAAATCGGCCTTCAACGGCCTGTTGAAGACGCTGGAAGAGCCGCCGGAACACGTCAAATTCCTGTTCGCGACCACCGAAATCGAGAAAGTGCCGGTCACGGTGCGCTCGCGCTGCCTGCGCTTCGACCTGCGCCGGGTCGAGATCGAGGCGCTGGTGCGCCATCTCGCGATGATCTGCGACAAGGAGCGGGTCGAGATCGAGACTGATGCGCTCGCCCTGATCGCCCGCGCCTCGGAAGGCTCGGTGCGCGATTCGCTGTCCCTCCTCGATCAGGCCATCGCCCATGGGGCGGGCGCGCCGATCGGCGTCGATAATCTGCGGCTGATGCTCGGCCTCGCCGACCGCGGCCGGGTGATCGACCTGTTCGAATCGCTGATGAAGGGCGATATCGCGGCGGCTCTGGCCAATCTCAAGGACCAATATGACGCCGGCGCCGATCCGGGGCAGGTGCTGACCGATCTCGCCGCCTTCGTCCATTTCGTGACAAAGGCCAAGATCGCGCCTTCTGTCTCCGATCCTTCGGCGACTCAAGTCGAGCGTGAGCGCGGCGGCTTTTTTGCGCAAAATCTCTCCATGGCCGTGCTGTCGCGCGCCTGGCAGATCCTGCTCAAGGGCGTCGAGGAAGTGAAGGATTCCGCGCGCCCGCTGCCGGCCGCCGATATGGTTCTGGTGCGGCTGGCCTATGCTGCCGACCTGCCGACGCCCGAGGAGGCGCTGAAGGCCGTGGCCTCGGCGCCCTCCGGCGGCTCGTCGCCCACCCGCAGCGGGCCGTCGGCGCCGCCGTCGCCCGGTCCCGGCGCCGGTTTGCGCGCCGCGCCGCGTCTCGCCGCGACGCAGGCCGCGCCCGCTCCAGCTCCGACGCCCACGCCGAGCGCCGTTGCGACGGGCGCGCCGGTCCTCGCGGTCAAGGCTTTCGCCGAACTGGTCGCGC
>NZ_JAYSBG010000080.1:0-12052 GCF_041915505.1 Rhodoblastus sp.
CCGATCCCGCCATGGCCGAGGCCGCCGCCGAAAGTGGCGCGGCGCTGGTTGTCATGCACCATTGCGCGGAGATCGACCCGGAGCGCGACATTGTCGCCGATATGGCCGCCTTTTTCGACGAGACGCTCGCGCGCGCGCATCGAGGCGGCGTCGCGCGGGAGAAAATCATCCTCGATCCCGGCATAGGCTTCGGCAAGAGCCTGCGGCAGAATCTGATCGCCATCGACGCCTGCGGCGCGCTTACGGCCCGCTACGGCTTGCCGGTGCTGATCGGCGCCTCGCGAAAAAGCTTCATCGGGGCGATCACCGGCGCGCCGGTCGCTGATCGTCTCGCCGGGACGCTCGCCGCGCATCTGCGGGCCGCGTCGCGCGGCGCGGCGATCGTCCGCGCCCATGACGTCGCGGAACATGTCGGCGCCCTGAACATCTGGAACGAAATTGAGCGCGCCTGAACACGCCCTCCCGGAACATCGCATCGGTCTGGGTTTGGGCGCCAATCTCGGCGATCCGCCCGCCAGTCTGCGGCGGGCGATTGGTCTGTTGCGCGAGGCGGGTCTCGTCTTTGACGCGATTTCCTCGCTCTATGCGACCAAGCCCTGGGGCGTGACCGACCAGCCCGATTTCGTCAACGCCTGCGCTCTGGCGCGCACGGTGCTGGAGCCGCTCGCGCTGCTCGATCTCGTCAAGGCGACCGAGCGGGCCATGGGCCGCCGCGAGACGCGGCGCTGGGGGCCGCGCGTCATCGATATCGATCTCTTGTTCTGCGACAATTTGTCCTGGCGCGACGACAGGCTGACCCTGCCGCATCCTGGCGTGCTGGAGCGCGCCTTCGTGCTGCTGCCGCTGGCCGAGATCGCGCCCGATCTGGTGATCGCGGGCCGGCGGCTCAAGGACGTGGCGGCGGAGGCCGCGGCGGAGACGTCGGGCGTCGTCAGGCTGGCGCCGTTCTGACGCCTGTCCCGCCATCCTGTGTGGAATTTAAGGCTTAGTCGGAACAGTTACTTAATGAGTTAAGTGGAATATGGGCCACCCGGAGCTCACGGGAGGTTCATGCGGCGCCGACCCGCTTGCTCCTTCGACCATGCCGCGCGCGCCAAGCGCCGAGTCCCGGGCAGGCAACCGGGTTTGTTATGTGTCTAGTCGTAATCGTCGATGATCGGGCGACCAATCGCGCCATCTACACGCAACTGGCGCGGTCGATAGAACGGGACGTCGAAGTCCGGTCATTCGCCGATCCCGAAGAGGCGCTGAACTGGCTCGCGACCCACCGCGCCGATCTCATCGTCACCGATTACGACATGCCGCGGCTGGTCGGCGACGAATTCATCTCGCGCTTTCGCGTCCTGCCGCAGTCCGGCGGCGTGCCGATCATGATGATTACGGTTTGCGACCGCCGCCAGTTGCGGCTGCGCGCCCTCGAAAGCGGGGCCACGGATTTCCTGCAGGCGCCGATCGATCATTGCGAATTCCTCACCCGCGCACGCAACCTGCTGAAGCTGCGGCGCAGCGCGGCGGCGGCCGATTCGCCGGTGTCGGAGGCCGCGATCCAGCGCCCCGAGGGGCCGGCCCCGACCGTCCCGCCCGAAGCCGACGACGAATTCGACGAGGAGACGCGCGGCCTGCTCGATCGCTGCGGGCAGGGCGGTTACGCCTTCCATTTCATCGAGATCGCCGCCGCCGAACAGGCGGCCGATCTTACGGCCGCGCTGCAGCGCCACTTGCGCGGCGGCGATCTGGCCCTGCGCATCGACCCGCTGCGCTATGTGCTGCTGCAGAGCCATGTCGAGGGACACGCCTCGGCCCAGGCGCTGGCGCGGCGCCTGATCCTCGCGCGCGACTCCTTCGCCGGCGTCGCAGCCTTCCGGATCGGTTCGGCGCTGCCGCGCGCGGAGATCGGCCCCGCCCGCGCCCGCGCGGTGGCCTGCCTGCGCGAAGCCCATCGCGCCGTGCGCGAGGCCTGGCGCGATGTGAGCGATGTTTGGCGTCATGCGGGCGAGACGGTCGCGCAGGATAATTGGGGCGCGGCGCCGGTGGTGGACCTCCAGACCGGGGCGCTGGCGGGCGCGCAATTGCTGAGCGGCCTCGCGCCGGCGGAGGCGGCCGATCCGGACGCGATCCGCGCGGCGCTGGCCTGCGTCGCGGAGCGGCGCGTCGCCGCCGACGAGGGGTTTCGTCTCAGCCTGCGTCTCGACCTCGACGGCGACGGCGCCGAGGTTGTCGCGCCGCGCCTGGCGGCTTCGCTCGCCGCCGGAACGGCCGAGCCTTCGCGGCTGGAGCTCATCTTGTGCGCGCGGCAAATCGTCATGGATCAGGCGCGCGCGGGCCGGATCCTCGGCGCCCTCGACGCTCTCGGCGTCAGCCTCATGCTGGACCTCGGCGACCTGCCTGCCGCCGAGCGGCTCTCGACCGCGCTGTCGCTGACGGCGGGCGGCCTCCCGTCGGGATGGCGCCACGCCATTCGTTTCCCCTGCCGCGAGAGCGGCGGGATCGAGCTTGCCGGCGCCCTGCGCGCCGGGATCGCGCGCCTCGAGCGGCCGGCGCCCTTGCTGCTCGCAGATGGCGTTCCTGCGGCGAGCCTGTTGAGCCCGCTTCGCCGGGCCGGGGCAAGCCGCGCCCAGGGGGCCTGTTTCGGCGCGCCCTTCGCTCTGCGCGGTTTCGGCGCCCTGCTCGCGGCGCGGCCGCGCGCCAAAGCGGGCGCGATCGAGGCCGGCGCGGTTGAGGCGCGCAGCGCATGAGGCCGCCGATGTCCCGCCTGCGCGGCGTTTTTCCGCGCGTCCCTCGTTTCCGCGCTCTTGTGGCGCGGCTTCGCCCGCGCCCCTCGTCTTTCGCCGGTCCGGCGTCGCGAAATGTCTGGGAAAATCCCGAACAGGGGATCGTGCTGAACCGCCTGACCCTGGCTCTGGCGGCTCTGGTCGCGGCGGCCCTGCACGCCCATTTCGGCGACGCGGCGGCGCAGGACTATTACGCGCGCGGCTTGCCGCTCATCCGGACCTATGTCCTCATGACCGGCCTGATTCAGGCTCATCTGGCCCTGCATCCGGCGCCGCACGCGATCCGGCGCATCCTGTCCATTGGCGCCGACGCCGGATTCATCTCGGCCGGCCTCTGTCTCGGCGGCGGCGCGGCGGCTTATCTCGCGCCGCTCTATTTCTGGTTGATCCTCGGCTATGGCGTGCGGTTGGGCGCGCTTTACATGGGCGCGGCCGTCGCCAGTTCGGTGATCGGTTTCGCTGTCGTCGTGACGCAGACCCCGTTCTGGCAGGACAACGCCACATTGTCGGCCGGATGGTTCAGTTCGCTGATCATCATTCCGGGCTATGGCGCCGTGCTGCTCCGGCGCCTCAACGAGGCGCGCGCAGAGGCCGAGCGCGCCAATCGCGCCAAGACCCTGCTGCTCGCCAATGTGAGTCATGAATTGCGCACGCCGCTCACGGCCATTCTCGGTCTCGGCGAGCTGCTGAAACAGACCGGCCTCGACACGGCGCAGCGGGAGATGGTCCAGACCATGTCCGGCGCCGCCGAAATCCAGCTGCGTCATATCGAGGCTCTGTTGCGCGTCTCGCGCGACGAGATCGGCGGCGAAGGCGCGCGCGCGGAGGGCGTCGATCTTTTCGCCTTGCTGCTGTCGCTGCGCGCCTTGCTCGCCGTTGAGGCCGACAAGAAGGGCGTACGCCTCGGCCTGGTGATCGACGCCAGCGCGCCGCGCCATATTCTTTCCGAGCCCGGGCTGCTGCTCGACATCCTGCAGAATCTCGGCGGCAACGCGGTCAAGTTCACGCAGCACGGCGCTGTGGCGATTCATCTCCGCGCCGCGCGGCGCGCCAGCGGAGACCTGCTGCTGCGTTTCGAGGTGCGCGACACCGGCATCGGAATCGATGCGGCGGACCAGGACCGGATTTTCGAGGCTTTCACCCAGGCGGGGCCGGACATTGCGCGGCGCTTCGGCGGCAATGGCCTCGGCCTGGCCATCGCCCGGCGCCGGCTCGAGTCGCGCGGAGGCCGGATCGGGGTCGAGAGCGAGGCTGGCAAAGGCGCCCTGTTCTGGTTCGAACTCGCGGCGGGTCTCGACGAAACCGCGCCCGTGGAGGCGGTCGCCGCCGCCCCCGCGTTACGTTTCGACGCCGCCGGGGCGGAAGGGCCGCAAAGTCGGGCGCCGGTCTGTGTCGTAGCCGACGAGCCCTTCGACATTCTGGCGCTGGCGCGCCAATTCGCAGTCTGCGCGGCCGCCCGTCCAAGCGATCCGGACGGAATCGCCCGGGCGCAGAGAAACGCCGCCCAACTTGCGGCGCTCGCGGGAGGCGGACAGGCGCCTTCGCTCGTGGGCGATCCGGCCGGCCGGAATCATCTTGCCGGTCGCAGGGTGCTGCTGGCGGAAGACAATGGCGTCAATCGCAAGATCCTGGCCGCCATGCTCGCCGCCGGCGGCCTCGACGTCGTCTGCGTCCAGGACGGCCATGCGGCGCTGGAAGCCATGCTCGAGGACCAATTCGATCTGATCCTGCTCGATCTGAACCTGCCCCGGATCAGCGGTCTCGACGCCGCGCGGCTTTACCGCTTCGGCGTTCCGGACGCCGCGCGCGCGCCGATCCTGGCCCTGACCGCCGACGCCAGTCCCGAGCGCCGCGCGGAATGCGCGGAGGCGGGGATAGCCGCCTGCCTGACCAAGCCGATCGCCCCGGCGGCCTTGATCGAGGCGATCGATTCGGCCTTGCGCGCCGCCGCTGAAGCGCCCGACGCGCGGCCGGCGCCTCGGGCTCGTCCCGCCGCGACGCTTGCGCCGGAGGCGCTGGACGCGCTGGCCCGGCTGGGCGGCGAGGACTTTGTCGCCGACGTCATCGCGCAATTCGCGCTGGAGGGCGCCGAAATTGTCGAAAGACTGTCCTGCGCCGTGGAGCAGGGCGATATCGGAGCGTTCCGCCGCGAGGCCCATGCGCTGGAGAGCAGCGCTGGCAATGTCGGGGCTGAGGCGTTGGCCGATCTGTGCCGGTCCTGGCGCGCCGCCGCGCCTGACGATTTCGTGCTCTATGGCGACGATTATCTCGACGACCTGCGTTGCGAATGGGCGCGCGCGACGCGCAGCCTGAGCGATGCGTTGACCCGGCGCAGCGCGGCGGAGCCAGCGGCGCGGGACGGGCGCGGCGCCGCAGCCTAAAAGCGGCCGAGTTGATAATCCTCATAGGCCTGGAGCAATTCCGCCCGCGTGTTCATCACGAAAGGGCCGCTCCAGGCGACGGGCTCGCGCAGCGGCCGCGCCGCCAGCAGCAGAGCGCGGGCCCCTCGCGGGCCGCCCCGGAGCGCGGCCTCCGCGCCGTCGCCGAGCGTGGCGAGGCTCAAGGCGTCGAGCGTCCGCTCGCCATCCTCCGATGGGCCGACGGCCGATCCTTCGTAAACGACGAAGAAGGCGGCATGGCCCTCGGGTAGGGGCTGGCGGAAGACGCCGTCCGGCGCCAGTTCGATGTCGAAGTAAAGGGCGTCGACATGCGGCGCGCGGACCGGCCCCTCGACGCCGGTCGCGCCCTTGCCGGCGACGATTTTCACGCGGGCGCCCTCGCGCGTCTCGACCGGGATTTCCGCCGCCTTGAATTCCTGATAGGCGGGCGGCGCCATTTTTTCGGCGGCGGGCAGGTTGATCCAGAGCTGGAAGCCGCGCATCAGGCCGTGGTCCTGTTCCGGCATTTCGGAATGGATCAGGCCGCGCCCCGCCTTCATCCATTGCACGTCGCCCGGCTCGATGACGCCGGAATGGCCGTGGTTGTCCCAGTGCCGCATGCGCCCGGCGAGCATATAGGTGACGGTCTCGAAGCCGCGATGGGGATGGTCGGGAAAGCCGCCGATATAATCGCCCGCGCGTTCCGAGCCGAAATAATCGAGCATCAGGAAGGGGTCGATCGGCTCTTGCACACGCGAGCCGATCAGCCGGGTCATCCTGACGCCGGCGCCGTCGGAGGTGGCTTCGCCGTGTGTTGTGGCGAGCACCTCGCGTGCCTTGGGGGCAGAAATGGGGGTCATTGTCTTCCTTTCGGCCAAAAGCGGCGGCAAGGTCGAAGGAGACATATTGCGCGCCGGTTAGGCCTTTTTCCGACCGTTTTGGTATTGTCGAATGACGTCCGTTATGACGCGGATCGGGACAGAATCATGAATCCGTTCCAGCTTATTGGATAGACATCACGAATCCGTCAGCCCTTTATGCCATTGTGTTTGGGGATAGAAGCAAACACACTGCTTTGGAAAGCAGGCGTTCGGGAGGGCTTCGAGGTTGCGATGGAATTGACTGACGAAAGAGTGATATTCGGACGAGTCTCAGATCTCGATCAGGTCGAGGCGCCTTCGCCTCTCGGATCGATCATACTCGAGGAAGAACAGCGTTTTTTTCAATATCACCCCGTTATCGTTTCAAACGATGTCGACGCCAATTATGAAATGCCCGCCATATGGGATCACGTTCGGTATCGTCACAGCACGGTGATACGGCATATAAGGGATTGTCTCGTTTTTGGATCCAACTTCGTTGTTGATTCGGAGCAAAACACGTTTTGTGACGAATTGAGCTTCCGTCGCGGCGCTTTTGAATTTTATAATGTTTTCATTAGAGGACTCGCTCCCGGCAATCTACCAGAATGTATCTTCTCTGACGGCGGATTGAGTTTGCGCTGGTCAAGTGACCCGATGCAAAAAGCGATTTGCATCGACGAGCCTGTCTATTTGCTCACGCCGATTGAACACGACAATTGGGGGCGATGGATTTGCCAGGTTCTGCCGCGACTTGAGTATGTGAAGCGCCTAGATCCGGACTACAAAATTCTGATCCGGTGCTCCGCTTCGTGGCAACGGCAATTTTTGCAGTTTTGCGAAATTGATCTTTCGAGGGTCATCGAGCAAGATCCGACGAAAATTTATAAAATCAAAACCCTGAAAAGTTTTCAGCATAATGCTGTCGATTTTACGGTTTCGTTGAAAGAAATGGATTTATACAAAAAGATATCATCTCGTTTTCGAAAAAAAGATGGTTCATATGAGAATATATTTTTATCACGCCGCCACATAGCTTTACGGAATGGTCAATACAGAGTCCTTGAGAACGAAGATAAATTAATAGAAAGGCTAGAAAAGCTCAATTTTCGGTGCTTTGAGCCAGAGTTACATAGTTTCGAAGAGCAAATTTCGTGTCTATCCAGTGCTCGAAACATTGTCGGTCTCGGTGGGTCAGCGATCTTCAATGCGGTCTTCTGTCCTGATGATGCGCGTTACATCACTGTCGAGTCGCAGCCGACGTTCATCGCAACGCACACGGGTTTTCTGGCCAGCCTCTCGCTCTGGCATGGCGTGATATTCGGCCGGCCGATAGACCTCGCCCAGTGCGGCGTGAACGCCCACGCCAATTGGACCGTTGATATTGAGCGCGCCTTACAGGCCATCAGCCAGGCGATGCGCGGATAAGACGGTCTTAAGTGTCCTTAGCCGGGCAAAACGACTCATAAAGCACGCCGATCAGCTTTTCGGCGCGCGCGTCGGCGAGGGCGTAGCGGATGGTTTGGCCGTCGCGTCGTGGGCGCACCAGTCCATCCTTGCGCAGCAGGGCGAGGTGCTGGGAGATCAGGCTTTGCCGCGCCGAGAGTTTCTCGGCGATATCGCCGACCGGCGATTCGCCCTGCGCCAGCAGGCAGAGGATGCGCAGCCGCACCGGATTGGCGAGAGATTTGAGGAATTCGCTCGCCTGTTCGGCCGCCTCGGCCAAAGCGGCGGCGTCGACCGTCGCCCGGATCGGGGCGGGCGCAGGGGCTTTGGGGTTGGACTCCGGGGCGGCAGGCATGGTCGGCAATCGTTCCCGAGGCGCGGGCGTCTGTCAATTCAGCGAGATGCGAATCATCGGGCGCCACTGTGAAATCTTTGGCGCCGCGACCATTTTTCCACAACGGCGCTGCTTGGGAGCTCCTTGGGGGCTCCTTGGGGAGCGCCTCGGGGGCGCCGTGGGACGCTATCGCCTTTTGACCGCCGCCGCGGGCGGCGCTAAAAGCGCAGCCCGCCCGGAAAGGAAGCCGCCATGATATCGATCGCCCGTCGCATCGCTCAGGAGCTCAAGGTCGAGGAGCGGCAGGTCGCCGCCGCCGTGGACCTGCTCGACGCGGGATCGACCGTGCCCTTCATCGCCCGCTATCGCAAGGAGGCGACCGGCGCGCTTGACGACACCCAGCTTCGGACGCTGGAGGAGCGGCTGCGCTATCTGCGCGAACTGGAGGAGCGCCGCAAGGCGATTCTCGACTCGGTCAAATCGCAGGACAAGCTGACCCCGCAGCTCGAGGCGGAGATTCTTGCGGCCGAATCCAAGGCGAAGCTCGAGGACATCTATCTGCCCTTCAAGCCGAAGCGTCGCACCAAGGCGACCATCGCGCGCGAGGCCGGCCTTGCGCCGCTCGCCGCCGATCTGCTCGCCGACCCGACGCGCGACCCGCGCGCCGAGGCGGCGAATTATGTCGACGCGGACAAGGGCGTGAATACGCCCGAAGAAGCTTTGGACGGCGCCCGCGCCATTCTGGTTGAGCAATTTTCCGAAAAGGCCGAATTGATCGGCTCCCTGCGCGAGGCGTTCTGGGCGCGCGGGCGCATCGTGTCGAAAGTCCGCGACGGCAAACAGCAGGCGGGCGCCAAATATTCGGATTATTTCGACTTTTTCGAGCCGCTGCCCAAGCTGCCGTCCCATCGCATCCTGGCTTTGTTCCGGGGCGAGAAGGAGGAAATGCTCGATCTGACGCTGGAGCCGGAAAGCGCCGCCGACGCCGCCGCGCAGGGCGACGCGGCCTATGAGCGGGCGATCGCGGCCAGTTTCGGCATCGCCGATCGCGGCCGCCCGGCCGACAAATGGCTGTCGGATTGCGCGCGCTGGGCCTGGCGCACGCGGATCAAGATTTCGCTCAGCGTCGATCTGCGCGCGCGGCTGTGGCAGAACGCCGAGGATCAGGCGGTCAAGGTGTTCGCCGGCAATCTGCGCGACCTGCTGCTGGCCGCCCCGGCCGGGCCGCGCGCGACGCTGGGGCTCGATCCCGGCTTCCGCACCGGGGTCAAGGTCGCGGTGGTGGATTCGACCGGCAAGGTGGTCGACACCGGCGTGATCTATCCGCACGAGCCGCAACGGCGCTGGGACGACGCGCTGCTGGCGCTCGGCCGGCTGTGCCGTATCCACAAGGTCGAGCTGATCGCCATCGGCAATGGCACGGCCTCGCGCGAGACCGACAAGCTCGCCGGCGAACTGGTCGCCAAGCTGCCGGAGCTGAAACTCGCCAAGATCGTGGTGTCGGAGGCGGGCGCCTCGGTCTATTCGGCCTCGGCCTTTGCCGCCAATGAATTGCCGGATCTCGACGTGACCCTGCGCGGCGCGGTTTCGATCGCCCGCCGCCTGCAGGACCCTTTGGCCGAACTGGTCAAGATCGATCCGAAATCGATCGGCGTTGGGCAATATCAGCACGATCTGGCCGAGGGCAAGTTGTCGCGCTCGCTCGACGCCGTGGTCGAGGATTGCGTGAACGGCGTGGGGGTCGATCTCAATACGGCGTCGGCGCCTTTGCTGGCGCGGGTGTCGGGCCTCGGGGCCAATCTGGCCGCCAATGTCGTCGCCCATCGCGACGCCAACGGCCCGTTCCGCTCGCGCGACGCCTTGAAAAAGGTGCCGCGTCTGGGCGCCAAGGCGTTCGAGCAATGCGCGGGCTTTCTGCGGATTCGCGGCGGCGACGACCCACTCGACGCCTCGGGCGTGCATCCCGAGGCCTATCCGCTGGTGCGCAAGATCCTCGCCGCCACGAAGAGCGACATCCGCGCCCTGATTGGCGACGCGAAGACGCTGCGCGGCCTGCAGCCGAAGGCTTTCGCAGACGAAGCCTATGGCGTCCCGACCGTGACGGACGTGCTGCGCGAGTTGGAAAAGCCCGGACGCGACCCGCGCCCCGAGTTCAAGACCGCGACCTTCCAGGACGGCGTCGAAAGCCTGTCCGATCTCAGGCCCGGCATGGTGCTTGAGGGCGTCGTGACCAATGTCGCGGCCTTCGGCGCCTTTGTGGATATTGGCGTGCATCAGGACGGGCTCGTCCATATTTCCGCCATGTCCAGAAGCTTTATCAAGGATCCGCGCGAGGCGGCCAAGCCTGGCGACGTGGTCAAGGTCAAGGTTCTGGAGGTCGATATCGCCCGAAAGCGCATCGCCCTGACGATGAGGTTGGATGACGCCGCCGACGCCCGTTCGGCAGGCCGGGGCGCGGCCCCCGGTCAGGGCTTGTCCGCGGGCAAAGGCGTCGCTCCCGGCAAGGGCGCGGCGGCGGGTTCGGGCAACGCCTTTGCGGATGCTTTCGCGCGGGCCGGCGCGCCGCGCGATAAACCGCTTCGTAAATGAATTTTTGCAAAGATGCTTCGGCAAATGAGAATTCGCGTGCGGGGCGTCATGAAACGTCAACCAAAACCGTTCCCTTCCGGCAACACATTCAAGAAATCGTACATGGTTCGTCCCGTTCGGGCTGACTTCCTGTCCGATTCCCGCTAAGTCCCTATCGATGAAAACAGCCGCTGGATTCGCCCTTCTGCTGGGGCTGACCTTGTTCGCAGCCCTGACGCTCTACGAAGGCGCCGGCGACGTCGCTACTGCATTCGCGTCCGTCGGCTTCGGCGCCTTGTGGATCGCGGCGCTCCGCCTCGTCCAAACCTTCTCGGCCAGCTTTGCCTGGCGCGCCCTGCTGGCGAAGCCCCGGCCCAAGCCCTGGCTGTTCTGCAAGCTGCGCTGGGTGCGGGAATCGATCAATAATCTGCTGCCCGTGGCCCAGATCGGCGGCGACCTGCTTGGCGCGCGCCTGTTGCGCAACAATGGCGTCCCCGGCGGTCTCGCCTCGGCCAGCGTCATCGTCGATCTGCTGGCGCAGACGGCCACCCAGGTGATCTTCACTCTGGTCGGTGTGTTCTTCCTGGTCGACAGCGGCGCCGACACCGACCTGACCTTCGCCATTCTCGCCGGCATGCTCATCATGGCGCCGGCTTTGGCCGGCTTCTGGCTGGCGCCCCGGCTGCTCGCGATGGGCTGGCTCGACACGCTGGCGGCGCAGGTCGAACGGCGCACCGGCTGGGCCTCGGTCGGCGGCTTGCCGGCCCTGCGCGCCGGATTGGACATTATCCTGCGGCGGCGCGCGGGCCTCACCGCCGCCTTGCTGATCCATATGGGCATCTGGTTCGTCGGCGCCGTGGAAATCTGGCTGGCGCTGCATCTGCTCGGCGATCCGCGCTCCTTCGCGACCGCGGTGACCATCGAGAGCCTCGGTCACGCCGTCAAGGCGGTAGGCTTCCTGATCCCCGGCGCCTGGGGCGTTCAGGAAGGCGGCTTCATCGCGCTTTGCGCCGCCTTCGGCATTGGCTCGCCCACCGCCATCGCTTTGTCTCTGGTGAAGCGCATCCCGGATTTCGTCTGCGGCGCGCCAGGCCTGTGGCTGTGGCGGCGGATGGAGGGATCGAGCCTGAGCGAATTTTTCTTCCGCGACAAGCTCGCGCCCCGGGAGGAGTCTCATGGTCTGTGATCGTCGCGTTTTTCTGGGCGCGCTCGCCGTCCTCCCCGCTTTCGCCGCAGCGCGCGCGGACGATTCCGCCGAGGCCGTCGCCGCCGTCAAGCAATTGCAGGACGGCCAGCTCGAAATCATTCAGAAGCTCGGGCAATTGAGCGTGAAGCAGCGCTATGACTCGCTGCGGCCGGCGATCGGCGCGACCTTCGACCTCGCCGGCATGGCGAAGACCGTTTACGGCGCGGGCTGGGACAAGCTGACGGACGCGCAGAAGATCGAATGGGCGCAGGCCTTCGGCGATTATATCGCCGCCTCCTATGCCGCGCGGCTGGAAGGCTTCAACGGCAAGGGCTTCGAGCGCGACGACAAGACGCAGACCCGCGACGGCAATGTCGTGGTGACGACCCGCGTGCTCCTCACGGAAGGTCCGCCCATGCCGCTCGATTATGTCGTGCGGCGCACGGATCAGGGCTGGAAGATCGGCGACATTCTGGCCGATGGCTCGATCAGCGAACTGGCGCAATGGC